>CANOBT010000043.1 GCA_947564305.1 uncultured Lachnospiraceae bacterium
AAATATTTGGAAGCTAAATTTGACATATAATACCATGCACTTTGAGGTTTGGAAGAACATGTATTACAATTTCCAAGAGATACTCTGCTGCAATATGTCTCATTATTTTCTTGACAGTCAAACCACGGAAGACTTTCATAGCTTGTCATATGCGGAGTGAACGTTACAGATGTTAGTGAATGATAGCCGGTTTTTCCAAATGGCATAATAGAAAAAAAGGGGCCATCCATAACTGTGATTCCGATATTCTGCAGTTTTTCATTTGCATGACATAAAATAATCTCACACAGTTCATACTTTATCTCAAACAGCTTCAGTCCCAACATATTTAGTATTTGATTCACCGAAGCATAAGTCGCATTTAACACAAAGTCACTTTCCATTTTTCTTCCGTCTTCCAGTTGGATCTCGTAATGTTGTGTCCTTTGATTAATGCTTTTTATGGAAGCATTAAAAATCATAGTTATATTAGGATATTTTTTGATTTCATCCATAAAATATTTCTTTAGAATCAATGCATCATAAGTATCTTCCTCCGTAAGGAAGGCGCCGTCACACATACTGCTTTTGAAATATTCATTCGGGTCAATACTTTCGCAAAATATATTTGCATCTTTACAAAATTTTTTAAACTCTTTTGCATTTGTCCAGGAAAACTGGTTGGAAGTTGCATAAATCTGTTTAAAACTGCTATGTATGCAAAAACCAAAATCTTTATGGAAACGCTTATAATATCCTGCAGATTTTATACCTGTTGAAAGAGAACGTGGATAATGATATCCCATATGCACACGTGCCTGATTGATATAAGTCGCACGCATAAAAGCATCCAGTTCCTTTTCTAATACGACAACATGATCTCCCTGCCTGCCACAAAAAAGGGCAGAATAAAGGCCATATAGTCCCCCCCCTATAATAATTTTATCATAATTAGCCATTTTACTTTGTCTCTCTTTCTTTGACTGATACAGGAAAAGAATCAATAAAATAATCTTCCCCGTATACGAATTTTGAAGTCAAGTAAACGATTCCAACAAAAACAAATGGCACAATATGAATCATTGTTCTTGCATATTCGCCACATGTTAAAATCATCGTGGATATAAATATTCCAAATATAAAAACGGACAGTCCGCATGCAATCCATGCCATTTTCTTTCTAAATAGATTCCATAAAGACAGGAATAAAGTAATAATTCCTACAAAAATTCCATGGATGGGTTTAACCAGATTTGTTGCACTGTTCCAGACAGTAAAATAAGTATTAAAAATATCCGGCATATTATCATGAGCTTGAGCATATGTTCCAAAATCGTAACACAGTATACCAAGAGAAAGTAAAAATTCATCATTTATATATTGAGGCAAATTATTAATAATGCATTCTTTGGCAATTTTTTGAGATTCTCCTTTTCCATAATATCCAAGAATCTCGGTCATTGTATTCCACACATTATTTTCGTTCCCCTTCAAACTTGTTTCAACTTGTAAAACAAAATCTCTATCTTGATAATTTTTATAATAATCTCGCTCTATACAAGCATACAATAATTGTCTTGGCAAAGGATCTGACACTGAGAAAATACCATGATAAGTATAAAACACACACGAATAAAGCATAATAATGATCCAGCCGCTAATACAAGTTAAAAAAATTTTATAAGTGTTATTCTTTTTAAAAAGAATTCGAAGAATTAAAAAACAAAAAGAAATAACATACAGTAAAAGAAAGGATGGTCTCAAAAATATTAAAAAGAATAATAGTATTATTGCCATAAATCCATTTTTGCTTTTTTCATATAACATATAACAGAAAATATGATAAATAAAAAAAACTGTACCTGATATTGCAAAGGACTCTGTTAAAATAACATAATCCCAACCGCAGATTACACTTGTTATGCCGTATAAAGAAGTAAATGTAATCTTTATCCAGTGATGTGCAGTAATTATACTACAGATTCGAAAAAAATATAGCACACTAATATATGAGACTATACACTGTACAAATACAACATATACTAAGAACCTATCTTCTCCAAATAATAATCTTAATATCTGAAGAATGAGTGGATAGACAGGAGTTCTTCCAGCGTCTGCAAAATTCAGCTTGAGTAAAGAAATAAAATCATATTCCATATATCCATACGAATCAGGACAAAGTACTCCCCATTTCCAGTATACAGAATAAATAATTCTGATAAATAAAATAGTAATGAATACTATATAAATACTTATGTCTCTTGATTTTGGGAAAAATATATTTTTAATTTTCAAATATTTATTCTGAAGATCAATCATAATATAAACCCTCTTAGTCAGCTTTGAGTCAAACACTTTTCCCACATAAAAGCAAATGATCTCGCCCGAATGCCCCAGTCCCATCCACGGATTGACTCCAGATTTTCTTCCGAAAGCTCCTGAAACAGCTTTGGCGTTTCCAGCATCCGGATCAGCGCTTCTTTCAGACATGCTCTGGACCGTTCTTTCAATATAAACTCTGCCTGTTTTTTCCCCGCCGCCTCTGAAACGATTCCCACATTCGTAGAGATATACGGTACCCCGCATGCCATGCATTCCAGAATCGGGTTCGGAGTCCCTTCAATCTTTGACATACATACATACAGGTCGATGCGACTGTAAAAGTCAGGCATCTCTTCATGCGGAATCATTTTTTCATGGCTGTCACAGAGCTCCAGCTCTATGGGATATCCTTCAGACGAAAGTTCCTCAATAACCGGTTTCAGCAATGTGTGAAGGCCTTTAAAATCTTCTTTTTCCGCCAACCACATGCTGTTTCCCGCCCATCCAACGGTCAGACGGTCCCCGGGTTTCCGGTTTCTGAACCGTTCTGTATTCCGGGGCCGAAACAGCTCCAGATCCACGCCGTCGGTGATAACCGCTGCCGGTTTGATGCGTATACGTTCATCTGCATCATAGATGTTTTTCAGCAGACCGGATGAAACCGAGTATGCTTTTACCGGTGTGTCTGCATCAGAAAAGAGCCTCTGACTGTATGTAAAATCACCATCCAGAAACAGATGGTCGTATACGGAAGTACATACAATCCTGCCCCTGATATATTTCTGATAAAATTCTTCCGGATCCATTCCCCATCTTGAAGCATAGCCGCGGGAGTATTCCGTGTTGCAGTCCGCAAGCCAGGATCTCCACAGAAAATGGATGAGATCACAGTCCGCTCCGGCCAGAAACACGGCATGTACGTTATCGACGTCCGTCAGATACAGAACCCGGAACTCAAACACATCGGAACAGTGCCGGATGATCTGACGGGCGATATTGTCAAGCGCCCATCCCGGTTTGTCTATTACAAGAAGGATTCTGGGACGGTTGAACGGATGTTTTTCTTCGCAGTTTTCTATCGCATTATCTTCATCCAACAATTCCCGAAGTCTTTGGCTAATCCATTTTTCCGTCATGGGATTCCATATGTGTACCCCGTGTTTTTTTTCAAAATATCTGGCAGATTCCAGTAATTTCGTATTTGAAAACCGCTGTTTTTCATAAAATGAATCATAGCTGTTTGTCGGTTTGGGATGATCATGAATGATACTGACGATTCCACACGATCCGATTTTAAGTCCGTTTTGAAAAAGTCTCATGGAAAATTCCGTATCCTCAAACCCTACAAACATGCCCTCGTCATATCCGCCATATTGAAAAAAGGTATCTTTTCTGCATATACTGGCTCCTCCTGGAACAAAGGTGCATAAAAAAGGAGCAGATGTTTCCGTCATGTCAATTTCTCCCTCGACATATGCAGAACCCCCGCCAATGGTGATGCCGCTTTTTTCTTCTTCGACGTATAGGTGCCCGCCCCAGATGTGTATCCTGTTTTCTCCTTTGTTCAACAGAGGCATGGTAAGAAAATGACAGCCGAGCCTTGCAATGTCTGACTGTATTTTATCCAGGGGATTGCTGATAAAATAAATATCGTTATCCAGGCTGAAGATCCAGTCTGTCCGGACAGCAGCAAACAGTCTGTTTCTTCCACCGGAAACACCATAATTCTGCCCAAATTCCACCATTCGGCATGGAAAGGGCATCCGTTCCATTGCCTGGTATAAGGATTGTTTTTCCGTCTCTTCGGAACCATTATCTCCTATTAGAAATTCACCGGAAAAATCCGGCATGATTTTTTTTACGGAATCCATCAGGCGGATGGTTAAAGAAGACCGGTTCATGCTTAAAACAGCAATTGTCAGATTATTTCCGTTACAGCCGATGTTTTGTATGAATCCCGGATTTGTTCCCACGCCAATAAGTGAATGAGTTTTGCTGGAAATGTATCTGTATTCTTCTGCCTGCCATCCCAGGCGCATATCATTTGACATTCGATTCTCCCTCATATGTGTTCAATGTCCAAATACTTTTTTTATCCTGTCGCGTAAAGAATAATACTTCTCCACCATTTTCATTCCTCTGGAAGACCGGATCTCATTTAAACGGTTTTCTTTTTCGTTCAGTCTTTCCAGCGTCTGCTGATAAAGATCCCAGTTCTGATGCATCCAGGTCTGCGCCTCGTTTCGCTCCTTTTGGCGCAGCTCCAGAAGAAGTTTCAGCCGTTCCAGCTCCATATGGAGTTTTTCAGATTCCAGTTTCATATGGTTGTATTCGGAACTGTTTTCCGCATCTTTCCGCAGCTTCTCCATCTCTTCCCGGACTTCGTCCAGATGATGCAGGAGGTCATAATCCGTATCTTTGTGGTCGATAAAAAAATCACGCGGCGTTATAACTGCGCTGTAGCGATTTGCATTTCCAGATCTCCCCCAGATTCCCAGATAATAATGGCAATTCCATTGATTTAAATACTGAACCTGAGGTATACATAAAACCTGATCACATATTTCATAATGAAACATGCCGAAGGCGTCTTCTTTTACACTGCTTTCGGGTTCAGTCCGCTTTTCATAAGGAAGATTGATGAAACCATCCAGGGCAAATGCAAGAAAATACTCTACATAGGAACCAAGATAACGTTCAGCCATTTCTTTAAATTCAAAAAAATTATATGCTTTTTTATGGAAAGGATTTATTAAATTGTCTTTTTCATAATAATAATTGTCATTTGGACAGGACAGGATAATGGTTCCGCCCGGTTTCAAAACCCTTTTGATTTCTCGTAAAAATTTTTCTGAATTATCTACATGCTCTATTGTTTCCAGGGAAACGATCAGATCAAATGTGTGATCATCAAAAGGCAGGTTTAAAACGTCATGTTGTATATAATTTAAATTTTTGTCCTTAAAATAGTTCTGAGCCCGATTGATCGCATATTCACTGATATCCACTCCCGTCACACTCCGGGCGCCCCATGTTTTCATCAGGTAGCTTCCGTAGCCTTCTCCGCATGCCGCATCCAGCACGTCTGCATCCTGACAGAACGGTCTGGCTACCGCATAACGGTTCAGGTGAATGGATGCCTCCACTGCGTTGTATGTTGTTTCTTCTGAAAAATCCAATCTTTCCATGTGTCCTCCTGATTGCCTGGTTTTACAAAAAAGTCTACTTTCTGGTAATTAAAATACCTCAGACTGCAAATAAAAATGAGCTGTTTTCGAATCATGATACAATGGAACATAATCATGAGGGCATTATTTATCTACAGGAGGAAAAAAATGGGGACGGCATATGGATATATTCGTGTCAGCACAAAAGATCAGAATGAAGACAGACAGCGTATCGCATTGCGGGAGTTTGACATTGATAAAAAAAATATATACATAGATAAGCAATCAGGGAAAAATTTTAACAGACCCATGTATAAGCAGATGCTGCGCAGACTGAAAAAAGACGATCTTATTTATATTAAAAGCATTGACCGGCTAGGGCGTAATTATGAAGAGATCCTGGAACAGTGGCGTATTTTGACAAAAGAAAAATTAGTAGATATTGTAGTGATAGACATGCCTTTACTTGATACAAGAAGAGGAAAAGACCTGATAGGAACGTTCTTGAGTGATATTGTCTTACAGATTCTTTCCTTTGTTGCAGAAAATGAAAGAGCTGCTATTCGTCAGAGACAGGCAGAAGGGATTGCAGCAGCGAAAGCCCGGGGAGTAAAATTTGGAAGACCGAAAAAACCGCTTCCGGAAAATTTTGAAGAAATATGTCTGCTTTGGAAAAAAGGAATTATTACAGGAACAGACGCTGCCCAAAAATGTGGTATGCCGTTATCGACATTTCGCTATAAAGCCCAAAATACATTTTCTGAATAAAAATGAACGGGAAGTAACCTTTTGTTTGACAAGTAGCTGGGCAATTGGTATGATAAAAAACAGAGTTTAATTATAATATAAAAGTATGATGACGGTAACAATATGAAGATGAAAAGACAGATTTGTAAAATGTTTATAGTTTTGCTGATAACCAGAATATCACTTCGTTACTGGCTGATTCCGGATACACCTGTACTGTATTGGGGAATTGCCAGTGTTCTTGCGTATTCATGGTGCAATTTCAATACAGGAAAACAAAAGGATAAAAAAATAATATTATTTGTTGCGCTATTATTAAGCGGTTCGGTGTTTTCTGCGTATATGGTACAGAATGGATTTTTGATAGACGACAAAAAATTTGTGCTTGTTGTAAAACTTTTGTTTCTGATTATTTTTTCGATTTTAGTATTAAATTATTTATATCTTTTGATGGATCGGCTCTCTTGTGGGTGTTTTATAGGAAAAATAGATATAACAAGGACAGGAATTGACGCTAAAAAACTAAGGGGGAGTGTTGTATTTGTATTTTTGTGCTGGCTGCCATATTTTCTGGTATATTATCCTGGACTGATAATGGCAGATTCTGCGAATTCTATATATCAGGCTTTGGGTATTCATGAATGGAGTAACCATTTTCCAGTAGTATATTCATATATTATTAAACTTTGCCTGCTCCCGGGAATTTTGTCAGGGAACTTAAATATTGGATACGCAGTTTACACATTAATGCAGATGGCAGTTATGGCATGCGTACTTGGCTATACTGTATGTTGGATCAGAAATAAAGGATTTTCGTGGTATATTGTGGCAATGATGAGTATGTATTATGGGTTTTCGCCATGCTTTCCGCAACATGCAGTAACTATGTGGAAGGATGGAATTTTCTCGGTAGTGTTGTTATATATGAGCCTTCAGTTGTTTGACTTGGTGATCAGTCAAGGGGCAGTGCTTCAGAAAAAAGGATTTTTGAGAGGAAGTATAATAGGTGCTGTAGTTGTCTGCTTTTTCAGAAATAATGGTGTATATATTGTTACTTTGATTTGTATGGGTTCGGCTGTATATATTGTAATGAACAGGAAGAACAACTATAGAGAAATGATCAGATATTTGCTGTATCATTGTATAGTAGTTGCAGTAGTATTTGTAATAACAGGTCCTGTATATGAAGCAAGCGGCATTAAAAAAGATGAAGTTGAAAAGTATGGAATTTTGTTACAGCAAATGACAAGAACCGTTGCTGAAGAAGGGGAGATTGGGGAGCGTGAGTATGCTTTTTTGGATGAATTGCTTCCAATTGAAAAATATAAAGAGTTATATATGCCTCAGCTGGTGGATCCTGTTAAATGGGATGCTGAATTTGATAATAATTTTTTAGAAGGAAATTCTGAGAAATTTATGTTGACGTGGTTTAACCTTTTGCTTAAAAACCCTAAGATATATGTAAAAGCTTATTTGGAGATGACATATCAATACTGGGTGCCGAATGTATGGGGAAATAATAGATATACTTCGAATATTTTAGAAGGTAATCCGGATGCTGTTATTTTTGAGCAACAGTGGAAAGAAGCGGAAGTTATATACTGTAATCTGCTCGAAAATAAATGGATAGACATGAAACATATTTTTTCGATCACAACTCCCATGGCGGCAGTTGGGCTATTTGTATGGCTGGCTGTATTGATTGCATCATATGCTGTTTTGAAACAGAAGTCAGTTTTTGTGTTGGGGTTTATTCCGTGTTTTGGAAATTTAGCAACACTGTTGGTTGCCACGCCGGCAGCATACTGGCCTCGGTATATGCTGATAGTTTATTGTATGCTTCCGGTTTTCCTGTGCATGATCCCGGTGGTTGGTAAAGACGATGAACAGGTAAATAGATAGAAGAGATTTTTAAGTTAAAGGACAGGTCGAGAAAGCGAGAATGGTAGATGTTAATTGAAAATACAATAAGATTTTGGAATAGATTGTTTGAGAATGAAAATACGAAAATTCGCTGTATTTTTACAACGGCTTTCGCATTATCTATAATATCTTATTATTTACTTGTTATAACAGGTTTGACATGTCCGGACGGTATTTGCGAAGGAATGACATTTTATAATTACAGCTCTGAGGACTGGGCTTCACGTAATGGAAGATGGGCAATTCGTTATCTTAATAAATTGTCAGGAAATGTAGTGATTCCAATATTTGTTGTAATGGCATATTGTTTCTGTATTTGCTGTGTTGTGTATCTGTTGTTGGACTGTTTTAAGATAAATTCTTCTTGATGCAGGCGTTGGTTACATTTTTCCGGCTTTTGACGGAGCAACAAAGGAGACTTATGAAAAACATCGGGTGAACTGTCATTTTGAAAATGTTCTGAATAATATCAGAATGTTTGCCGCTATGCGTGACGAAGGAGATTATGGTACATCGATTCAAGTAAAGTTTATGAGGACGAAACTGAATGAATCGGAACTATTGCAGACATATCATATTTTTAACGAATTTTTGTCTCCGGAGCTGGATCATTTTCAGGAGGAATATGCTCATACGTGGAATGAAAAGCATATGAAGAGAAAAGGAATTGCTTTGACCGATATTAACTCCTCCAGAATTGTTCGGGAATGCAGAATGGCACATTCCTATCTTCCGATTTTCCGGAGTGGAGATGTAGGTGCATGCAGTCTGGATTATAATCATGAAGTGTTTGGAAGAGCATTAGGAAATGTGAAAACGGATTCCCTGCTGGAGATCTGGAATGGTGAAGATTTTTCGAAGTTGAGAAAGGCGATGGGCAGATTGTCCAGATATCCATTGAGAAAGGGAAGAATAGTTTCCAGAATATCTGGACTTCGTCAGAAGTGTCAGGACTGCTACCTGATGTATTATAAAGAGGGAGATATAGATAACCTTCTTCCGGAAGAAATGCTTTATTGTAAGGCTGCGTTTAGTTCGTATATTTATAAATTTACTGGTCAGCGTTAACTTTATTTTTATCATACTTTCAATGTTACTTAAAAAAAATATGGAGAGCATTCTGCAAACAATATTTTTGATGAATATTCCATGACACACGGGATGTCCGTAATGAGACTACAGGATCAAAATATGACGTTTCAATGAACAGAATAAAACTCTGTAGATTTCTTATTATACTATAAAAGATAAAAAATAACAAGTCTGTATTTTTCAACAGTTTGTGTTATTATATTATTAAATCTATAAATGTCAATACTTGACATTTGAAAAAAATATGATATAATAATTTGCCTGTCAAATAGTGTAAGTGGTGTATTTAGGGTATAACAAAAAAAATAAAGGAAAGTATAATATAAGAAGAGAAGAGGAGCGGCAAAGAATGGTCATGATTCTTTGCCTGTTTTTGTGTAATTTGCGCATGTATTCTAAATAGCATGGATTTTATGCAAAATAACGAAATTTATTGTTGAATATGGAATATTTATAGTGTATAATGCATATATTTTAAAACGTGTATATTATTGATGCAAAACAGAATAAAAAACTTGCAAAACAGAATAACGGCTGTATATGGGGAATAAAACAATGAAAACAAAAGATGAATTTTCCAAAGAAGTGTGGGAACGGGTAAAAACCGTTTTGGAGTTAAGGAAAATATCGCAGGTTCAATTGAGGGATCTGTGTCGGCAGCATAATTTCTCCATATCGCAGCCTGAGATTTCCAAATTGTATACGGGGAAAGCATCTCTCAACCTGTACCAGCTCGCTGCATTTTCGTCAGTACTTAAGATGCCGATGGATCAATTTGTAAATTCTGAAAGTGCTCCGGCTTATTTTCGAATTATGGACCCGGTTTTTATTACCAATCCTCAAAACGAGGCTTTTAACGGGTATTTAGGTGGATTTCATGTGCTGTTTCACAGTACGTCTCCTTTTGAACAAAAAATTATACACGGGAATATTGAATTTGCTCCACTGAAAAACCAGGAATTTTGCAGAGCAGCCTTCGAACTTGATACAGGAGACCGTGATGTGGAAGGAAACAGGATTTAAAAAAAGTATCGGGGACAGTTGTTGATTTCAGAAAAGATGGGAGTTGCTTACTGTATACTGGTTAACAGGCGCATAGGGGAGATCTGCATGATGGAGTTTCGCTACAGGAGTTTTTTTGTGCGTCGGGTGGAGTGTCGGATAGGACTTTCATTAAGCGTAGCTTCGGGAGAGGCTAAGACGCCTGTGGTTCAAAAGGTGTTTCTGTCCAGAGAAGAAATTATAGATGAGGAAATAGTAAAGGAATTTGCTCCCTGCCTGAAGCTGGAATCAGAGGAGTTTCTGATCAGCAAAGAATCATTCCGGTCTTTAGTTGAAAAGGAAAAAATTCCGGGTTTTGATTTTGAGGCGCTGATGAAGGAACTGGAGTTGGAAGAGTATATACGGGTGGATGAAAATATGATTCGGAGGACCGATAAAAGAATTGATCGAAGAACTCTCGTGCATATTCTGGCTGTATTGAAACAGTACTCAGAAGGAAAGTACCTGGTTAATCTGAGTGAAAAAGATGACAGTCAGGCATATGAAATGGTCTGTGGTCTTGGCCATGAAGCCACAGGATAGCCTGAATAATAGTATTGGCTATATGCGGTTCGGCATTGATAACATACAGGTCTGTTCATGAATAGGCTATTAGAAAAAAAGAGGGCGATGGCAGTGGGAGTGGCTATACAGGTAAATCGGTATATATCGGTGAAGGAAATAAAAAAATTTATAAAGGAGATTTTGCAGAAGGGTTTGGAACAGAACGAATGGGATGTTCTGATCTTGATTACTCGAAAAGGATACTGGGCTTATAAGCTGTTGGCGAAGTCTGAGATGCAGGAAGCGCTTAAAAAGGCCGGAAAAAAAATATATTCAGATCGATACATCACGAAGTGCATTAAATACAGAGAAGAGCTGCAGGGCAAAAGAGTATGGATCTATGATGACACGATGACGAATGGGACAGTCCCTTTTTTCTATTACTGTCAGTTGAAGAAGAATGGGATCGCTGTCGTGCCAATTGTGTATGCTCTTAGTGCGGAATATCCGTCTTGCGAATCCAAAAAATATCTGAGTCGGGAATATCAGCGGGTTGTGAGAAATCGGAATATGTCTACTATGGACCGACAAAAGGAAGCAGACCAGTATATTCAGGAGTTTAACCGGGACTTAAGATGGCATGTGCGTTTGTCCTCAGATCACATTTCGGACGTGTGTGTGAACGAAACAAAGCTGTTTGAGAGATGTCTTGCTCCTATGGTAATGGATCTGCCGATTTTATCCAGAATGAAAAGAGAGGGGGATAGGCTGTCTGTACCCGCTTACATGGATGAAGGATCGGGATATGGGATTGAGATAGAACAGTCAATATTTACAAAGTTTACTGTGCTCAGTTCAAAATGGGAATTTGTAAAGAATGAATTTAAATTTCAGGACCTGGATATACAATGCAGTTACTTTAGAATGAATGATGATATGTTAAAGGATTTGTCATTTCCCTTTCTGCATGATCTGGTCGTGAAGTGCAAATATCGGATGGAAGAAGGTATGGCCAGATGTGTTTTTGTTCCGTTCGCAATATTCCGGTCCATGTCTTTCAAAGATACTGTCTGCTGCTTTTTTTCTCTGCTGGATGAAAATGATTATGGAGACGAAGTATTTTCTGTGATCGCAGATGGCCTTGGGATGACCCTTCAGGAATTGAATGCATGTGATCCGAAGATACTGGCAGATGATCCGAAACTGTTGGAAATGATGAAGAATAATCATAATCTGGCTCGTTATATGTTTCGGAGTATTATTTTTTATGTCAGTGTGCTGGCGGGTGACAGTTTTTGCGAATATGTCAAAGAACTGATCGGACTGGAGTTGGACTATGATTATGATATTATGAGGGAAAACTTTTCCGAGCAGTTTGTGGAACATTTTAAAAATCATCACAGAGATGAGAATGCGTACAGAACTGCACTGCTGCAGCTTCCGGAATTCGGAGCGGTTTTGCCGGTGAATGTTCAGGAGCAGGAAGTCGCACAGAGTCAGATAGTTTCGGAAAGTGAAGTGGAACAAAAGCTGCATATTATAAAAAGACTGATCCAGAATAAAAATGCGGTGGATGAAGATATAAAATGCAGAGTATTTACGATCGAAACCCTGGAGAAAGAACTGAACAGTTTGTTTGCAATTGAGGATGAGGGGGCGCAGAAGAAATTTCTTACAACAACGATTATAGAAATGCTGGATACCAGCCGGTTCGGTAATGAAATCTATGTGGATAATGAAGAATTGATCATATACAGAGGTTTCCGATATGGAGAGAACAGTGAACTGCTGTTTCTTACGGGTATGGAGTATTTTTACGTATTTGTTTTGGCGTTTTACCGAAATCTGAATGCAGGAGGAGACAGACCGGGCAGAGCAAAGCTTTACAAAGAACGGTATATGGAATTTGCTGAACACCTGGAGCTGCATTTTGAAAATGAAAAATATTTTGGTACTTTGATCAGCAAATCTGTTTTCCTGTTTTTGAAGGATTATTTTGGAAATATAAAAGAATCAAAAATAGAAGAGCAGATCATGAACAAAATGTTTGTTCTGAGTGATTATTGGGACAAAGGCAGTTATCAGGGGATAAGGTCTTTTGCGGATCGGGCTTTTGCGCTGGTAGAATACTGGATGTAACGAGGGGGACACGTATGATAGGAGCAATTAATGCTGCGATAATGAAATACGTTGAACTGACAGACGAGTATCAGTTGGACTTTTGTATAGAACAGGATGAAATGCTCAGAAATCTGGACTGGGATGTGCTTAAAATGTGTATCTATTTGACACTGCCAGCGGAGCTCATATGCAAATATGGCTCCGCAGAACAGTTCCTGAGCGAATTTGAAGGGATTCTGAAACACCGCAATGTAGAATCGGAAGATATGTCTGATATGGATGAAAAGAGGGTGCGAAGAGTCAGAATTGCAGGATATAATGCTTTCCGTGGCGGAAAGTGTGTATTCTGCTTTTATATGCTCAGTTTATTGATTTATACCCATGTTATGGAAATAAGCGGAGAAGAAGAACGCAGGGATTTTTTATACAGTATGATCATTTTTCCATGTATCCATAGAATTGAAAACCAATATGGTACAGAGGAAGAAAAAGAGCTGGTCATGCAGAATTTTCATATATCCAGAGGTAAAGGGGAAGATAAAGTACAGAGTCTTACAGAAAACAGGAATAAAGTTGAAGAATATATACAGAGATACAGATACGAGGAGTATTTTGAGCCAATGGAGATGATACAGCTTCTGGACGCTTCAGAAGAAGGCAGAGGATTCTGGGAATGCAGTGCGGGGAAAGGAGGAAGGATGTAATGTATAAACTGAACGAATGGAAAAAAGAACGTAAGATTGAGTCGCAGGCGGATACATATATTGAAAGACATTTTGAGGAAGCCTGTCTGTATCTGAATAATGGTTCTCACATATTGAATGAATGGCGATGCAGGAAAAGCCGGTATATTGCGTATACAAATACCACAATATTTGACTTTCAGCATTACAGCAGGCACGACGAGTCTCATTCGGTAAACATTCTGGAGTCCATTGAACTGGCATTAGGCAAAAAGAGGATCAAGAAATTGAGTGCAGGAGATCTGTGGCTTTTGCTGGAAGGAGCGTATTTTCATGATATAGGTATGTCGTTGACTTATGAAGATCTTGTAAAGATATGGAAGACCGAGGAGCTGAAGGAATATATTCAGAATTGCGTGACTCAATGGGAACCGGATCAGAAAAGTGCAGCCAACTGGTACCTTCAGATCGATAATCTTCTGAAGAATCGCGCGAAAATGGAAGGTATTGAAAAGGAAAAGGAGATAGAGTTTTCAGCTGCCTGGCCGGTAGAGCTGGAAAGACGGCTTTTGTTTCTGGTGGGAGAATACATTCGAAAAGGACATCCAAAGCGGAGCGAGCTGTTTCTTTCCAGATTCAGTGTGAACAGCCAGGGGGCGATACCGCAGCGTTTGTATGAGCTGGTGGTAAATATTTCGGTTGCCCATGGAGAAGACTTTGAGTATCTGATAAAAGAATTAAAGGAAGAACAGAAAGGTTTCGGCATTGATAAGGTTCATCCCAGGTTTGTGGCAGCATTGCTTCGTCTGGGGGATTTGCTCGATATGGACAATAATCGGTTTGATGCCCGGGCGGTTGAACATTATGGAGAACTGCCGTGGAGCAGTGAACTTCATTTGAAGAAACATAAGGCGATGTGCCATATACTGATCACGCCTGAAAAACTGGAGGCGGAAGCGAAATCAGAAGAACTTGAAGTATGCCGGGTGACCAATGACTGGTTTCGTTATATAAAGGATGAGGTAAAGAATCTGATTGCTTACTGGAATGAGATGGCGCCAAAAGAACTTGGCGGCTGTATTATGCAGCAGGCAAATTGTGTCGTTTATCATCCGAAGTCGCCTGCAGAATTCAGGACCACATTGCAGAAGAGATTTGAAGTAGATAAAGCAAAATTAACAGATCTTTTGATCGGCACCAATATTTATGATGTCAAGATGGATTTCCTGCGGGAATATATTCAGAATGCGCTGGATGCTTCCAAGATGCGGATCTGGATGCAGCTGCAGGAAGGCAAATATCAATCTAAGATCAATCCGTCTATTATAGAAATTGAAAAGCTTGCACCGTTTGATCTTTCCTGGCGGATTTATGAAGAATACGCAATTGAAATTAAAGTGGAACTGGACATGAAATGGCAGGAAGTAGAACTGACGATTGTGGATCACGGAATCGGTATGGAAGAAGACTGTATTAATGCGATGTCCAGAATCGGGTCCGGCTGGAGGGAGCGTAAAAGCTTTCGTGAACAGATTTCTAAAATGCTGAAATGGCTGAAGCCTACCGGAGGGTTCGGGATAGGTGTACAATCTGCTTTTATGGTTGCTGATCAGGTGGAGATTACAACAAAGTCGGATGACGAGAGCTATGGACACCGGATCAGGATGAACAGTCCAAGAACAACAGGAGAGATAGTGGAAGAAATCGTGGACAGAGGTAATCAGAGAGGAACATCTGTAAAGGTAAAGATCCCGCTGCAGTATTTTCAGGAATGGAATAACGAATACTATGAATGGAACCGGAGAAGAAGCGAGGAGGACAGGAAAAAGGGAAGAAAGAACAGCGTACAGGGGATACTTGGAATATTTGATTCAAAGTTGGAGGATGTATTTGACGAAGACGCAACATTGGATTATATTATTAACTTTCTGGAAAGGTATTTAAGTTGTATTATCTGTAACTCCTTTATACCAATTCATATAGTAAATTCTAAAAGAAATACTGTCATATGCAGAAGCAGATATGTCTTATCTGAAGATTATTGGTTGGATTTAAAAGAAAAACGGTTTCTGGCGACGAAACTGTCTGATGAACAGGGAGATTACCAATGCGTTTATGACCTCAATGAAAAAGCGATGTTATTGTGGAATCAGACAGAATGTGTATATACATATGTAAAACAGAATTTTAGCCGGTTAAATGAACATATACTGGCTTTTAAGAACATATGCGTGACCAGAGATAATGATTTTTATCTGCCTTATGGACAGTATTTTGAGATCTGTGTTGATTTTATGGGACATTCTTCTGAAAAGACATTAAAAGTTCACAGGAATTCATTTAATGAAAGTTTTTCGGTGAATAAATACCTGGAAAGCAGTATGAGAGCATATTTTAAAGGAATATCAGAGCTGGCGGAAACAGATGAAGAGTTAAGAGCGGCATTATGGGCTTATCCGGTTCCAATAATAAGAAAGCTCTATTTTGACGACGTTGATATTACCAGAACAAGGGCGGTTTCTGGTCAGAGTATTTATATATCGGAATATAAATTTACGGTTCTTCCAGATGAATCGATATCTTCAGAAAGTGTACGGATCAGTTCGGAGAGAAAAGCTGTTTCGCTGGGGGCAATTATGGGGATTCTTGCGCCATTTTTGAGCGGTGACAGGAATCATGTATTGTTTACAGGCCGGATAGAACAGGAAAGGGGCGGAGAAAGCACCAGGAGAATTTCTATTATGAAGAGCGTCATAGCAGACTGGATGAAACGCCCAAACGATTCAATAAATGATGAAAAAGGAAAGGAAGATGAAGAAACCAGGATACTGCGGGAATTTCAAAAAAACCGTTTCTGGGTGATAGAAAGCGTGGAACTGCAGACGCTTTTGGCAGAGAGCGGAAAATTTGAACAAAGACCTGTGAATATGGGAGAGCTGGCTTTTACTATGCTTGCCTGGAAACAGGAGGAGAAAGCAAAAGAAAAAGATGAGAAAGTATTTTTGAAAAAGATGTATGAAGCGCCTGGCAATATGAAACGTTATATAGCGTCTGATACGGAAACAACAGGATATGATAAATTGTTTGTGTCAGAAGTGCCTTACAATATGTTCATTTCGGAATCAGGGCTGTTTTTAATATCTCCGGTTGATGAATCTGTCAGGCATGAGATCAGCCTGATACTCAGAAGAAAAGCGGTCTATTCGTTTAAAGAATTTGAGACTCTGATCACTCAAAATGACAGTTATTCGGCATTGATCAAATGGGTATATGAGCATCAGGCGGATAAAAAGAAGTACAAAGAGAAAGAGATTGACGAGGCCTATAGAAAACTGGCAGAAGATATTTATCGTTTTTTAGGGTTGGCAAAGTTGAGGTGCGTTGATGAGTAAAATTATTGCAGTCGGTCCCAGAGAACAGGATTTTGCATACACAAACGGTTTGTTTGCCGGATCTATTACTTTATATGGAAGTAATAAGAACCAGAACATTTCATATGCAGGAAGCCAAAAACACAGGATCAATCATAATGTATTTTCAAAAGATCAGGAAGAATTTGTGGAAAAGAAGATGCTGGAAGCGATCGAGGCAGATCCGGCGGTACGTTTTATGTCTTACGATCCTAATCAGGCATATAATTGCGATAAAAGAATTATTGAACGGACACTTTGCCTGAATGATAAAACAATCATGGATAAGTTGAATTATAAAATTTCATTCAGAGAATGGGCGAAAGATGTATGTCGAGTACATCAATCGGAACTGTTGCATGGCAGGGAATGTACATATGGAAGACTGCATGAAAAATATCAAAAATATGATTCTTTTGTCATTCAGACGGATCTTGCTGCAGGCGGAGAGGGAACATATATATTGTCTGCTGAAAATGCGGTTGAGATTGAAAAGAAGATAGAAAAAGAAGAACGGTACCTGGTGTCGGGATATGAATATTATAATATTCCAGTGAATATGCATGCCGTTATCTATGAGGAAGAGATACTGTTTTTCCCAGTGTCTATTCAGGTTATACAGGTACATGGTGGGAAGCTTTTGTATCAGGGAGCTGATTTCGTAGAAACAGAACGAATTGAGGAGTCTGCATTAGAGGAATTTCAACAATATATGAGGTGTATCTGCGAGAAACTTCAGAGGGAGGGCTATCGCGGGGTCACAGGCGTGGACGGGATGATTGTGGAAGGAAAGGTATATATACTGGAAATGAACAATCGTTTTCAGGGGTCCACACTGTTACTGAATCTGGCGTTGAAGGATGCAGGCCTTCCCAGTGTGCAGGAACTGAATTTTGCGTCTTTCAGCAAAAAGAAATCAGAATATGATATGAGTAAGCTTCAGGTGCCATACAGTTGCTTTACATATATCGCAAATGAAAAAGGGAAACCCTGTGGCGGTCACAATCGGGATTTTAACAGAGAAAAAATGGTTGCAGGGATATATGATGAGGGTTTAAATTATAGTTGGAAGATAGATCCGTTTGCAACATTAGAACGTGTTGTATTTTGTACAAATATTCTGACCATTACAGATGACGGGAGAGTGATGCTGCATCCTAATATACCAGACATGGAAGACGGATGGTTTGATGAGATTACAAGAAAAAGAAATCTTCTGTATCTTAAGATTGCATTGATTAATCAGGGAGTGGTTATTACAGAAGAGACGAAGCAGTATCTGGATGAGCATGGGGGCATGAGAGAAGCGGTATATAATGCGGTTGATATTTATTTGGAGGATTTTGTAATTAACAGTGCGGTCAGGGTAAAATTTACTTCGTTGTCTCCGTTCAACATTCAAAAGATGGAAAATCAGCTTGTTTTATATTGCGGTGATGTGCCATTCGGGGATGTTAAAATCCAAAAGGCAGACATACTGGGAGAATGTAAAACTTCATCAGGAACAAAGGTGAGGGATATATGCCTGCTGGCAACAGATCGTGTCAGAGTACAGCATTCTACCAACTGCCATTTTAAACGATGCGGGGCAGGGTGTGATTTCTGTGAAGTGGAAAACCATGAATTTTCTTTTACAATGCAGGATGTTCTGGAGGCAGTTGATTTATATCTGGACTCTGAATATGAGTTTCGTCATTTCCTTATAGGAGGGCGTTCGGATTCGTCTGTCAGAGAGACAGAGGAAATTCTTGAAATTGCCCGTTATATAAGCAGTCGGGGTAACTGGCCGATTTACGTGATGTGTGTACCACCGGGGAAACGTGAAATATTGAAGCAGTTTTATGATGCCGGCATAACAGAACTTGCATTGAATCTGGAAATCTGGAACAGAAGTCTGGCCCGGAAATGGATGCCTGGAAAAGGATTGATTCCCAGAGAAAAGTATATGAAAATGTTGGAGTATGCAACGAGTCTGTGGGGAAAGACTGGAAATGTCCGTTCAGCGTTTATTGTCGGGCTGGAGCCGATGGAATCATTGCTGGAAGGTATTAAGGAGGTATGCCGGATAGGCGCTGCACCTATTTTATCGGTGTTTCGCCCCATACCGGGGACAAAAGGTGAGCATACCGCACCTCCAACAAATGAAGAACTGCTGCTGGTTTATATGAGAACGAAAGAAATATGCAATGAGTATGGACTTGAACCGGGTCCGGCATGTGTACCTTGCCAGAACAATACTTTAAGCATGCCAGAGTGGTATTAATCAATGGAGAGTAATTATGATCAATATTTTGAGCAGAATGAATATGGAAATGCATCGAAATAGACCGCTCACTCCAGAGTATAAGAAAATTACATTATGGAGACCATCAGATGAATTTCTGCACTGCTGTATAGAGAGCCGGGGCTGCCGTTTTAACCGTGAAAAAGGAGCCTGTGTTATGTGTGACTATGGTACGGGAAGGAATCTGGATCCGCCTGAATTAAAGAGGGCGCTGGAAGAAGAACTGCAGCCTCAGTTGCAGTCACTGTCAACGTTGCTGTTTGGTTCTTATGGAAGCATACTGGATACAGAAGAGATATCGGAAAAATGCCTGGATGTTATACTTGATTTTATATCCGGGAAAAATGTGCGCACGCTTATATTTGAAACTCACTGCTGTACCATAACGGATCACATATTAAAAAAAATCAAAGAAAAGCTTCAAAATAATGGAAAAAACATTATTATTGAAATGGGATATGAAACTTCGGATAAATTTGTTCTTGAAAACTGTCTTAATAAAATTTTGGATTTTGGACAGCTGTGCAGAGCGATTCATTTGATACATAAATATGGTATGAAAGTCAGCCTGAATGTTTTTGTGGGAGCTCCTTTTCTAACGGAAGAAGACCAGCTGAATACAGCAGTGGAATCTGTTAAATGGGCTTTTGATAAAGGCGCTGATTCGGTTGTGATTTTTCCCTGTAATATAAAGCCTTTTACATTGGTTCATAAACTATATCAGGATGGTCTTTACCATCCGGTATCACAATGGATGATGATAGAACTTCTTGCCCGTATTCCGGAAGAATATCTGGATCGAGTTACTCTTTCATGGTATGGGGACCGGCAGAATTTTTATGAAAATAATGAATTTCCATTGATTCCTCCGGAAGATTGTGACATATGTCATAAAAGTATATTTGACTTTTATCATGTATTTATGCGGGAATCACTGGCAGGAAGACGGAAACAGCTGATTGAAAATCTTCGACGGGAAGATAAAAAATGTGACTGTTATGAGAAATTTTTAGAGAAAATTAACATTCGACAAAGCAGAATGAAGAAGAAAGATATTTTGCAGGTGTTGGAGAAGCTGGAGAATTTAAAAGATGTACAGAGAGAGACTGGTCAAATGGTGTAAAAGGATTATAGAGATTTTGGCAGTTATAGCCTTGGTGATTCTTGTTTTGTCTGTTTTCTGTATGATACATGAACGATTTTTTCGCCTGGATCAGCATGCAACGACTATATTTGGAACTACTGCAGGTGTGGTGGGGAGCATGTTTGGTCTGACAGCGGCATCGTATGCCTTCATCTGGGGAGATCTCCGGTCTGACCGGCAATCGAACAGACACCTTGAGAAAGTGCTGGGACAATACAGGGAAGATCTTTGGCGGCTGTTTAATAGAGCATTGCAATTGACTACAGTGGTTATTTTCAGCAGTTTAACTGGTCTGGCATTTGCTCAGAAAGTGACAGATCCAAGTTTATTTAAAGTTGTACAGCGTGCGAATATAATGCTGTCATTTTATTATAATAAAAAATCGGAATATATATCATTCATTGCCTGGTTTAATCTGGCTATATCATTTGCTGCCATCTACATTATGTTTGTTATGAACCAACGCATCTTTAACAGAAGCAGACAATACACTGTTATTGCGGAAAAAATTCTTGACCAGATTGATGATAAATACAATTTGGAGCTGGAGGACAGGAAAAGACAAAGATCTTTACACAAACTTACGAATAAAGATGTGAACAGCCTTGAATATGAGAAGATTCATAATATTGAAATACTGATAGAAAGAATATTGAAAAATCATGAGAGTATAGGAGAGGCTTTTGCAGGAGGACAGAGAAGGGAGAAGCTGCTGACTTCCGTTATCAAAAGCGGATTGGAACCGGTGTGCTGTACTACAGGGCAGCAGAATGAAAATGAGTCTTATGAAATCAAAATGGAATGGAGCTATCTGAGAGAAGATAAAAGAAAAAGCCGTTTGGAGCAGTGTCGTAAGCGGGCACAATTGGAGTATAATGCCCTGTTTCAGTCTTCTGATAAAGATGAAAATAAATCAGGGAACAAACAAAAGCCTTATGAATGTGGATTTATAGCGGTATATGATGATCTGCTGGGATATCGGGATAATAGTCTTGTTTATGAAGAAAACTGCTCTGGAAAAAGAAAAGAGAAAAAGATCATACTGGCAGAAAGGCGTTCTTTACGATATACAATAAAAAGAAGACTTTTGATTTATTATCTGCGGGGAGAAACATTCAGTAATATGGATCTTACGGGGATCAGTTTTTCAGGTGCAGATCTTAGATATACGAATTTTTCAAACTGCAATCTGACAGGCATCAGTCTGATGGGTGCAAATTGTGAAGGAGCTGATTTTACAGGAAGCAAGATGACGGGCATGTATTTTGATGATGCAGACAGAGACCATGTGAATGTGACAGGAGAAATAAGGCTGGCCTGTCAGGGTGATTCGGAAAGTACATGGAATCCACATACAGGGGAAGAGCCTACCTGTCTGAAAGATGCTGCATTTAAAGAAGCAGATGTAAGCAGGGCTTATTTGAAAGCTCCGGACAATAATGTTCCGTTTTCTTTAGAGGGAACTAACTTTGATAATGCCAAAATGTTTTTTTCCTACTTTAAAAATATTGATTTTACGAACTCCAGTCTGGAAAAGGCACAGATGTATAATACAGGTCTGGTCAGGACAAAAGCGAAATCAGCGAATTTTACAAATGCAACATTGACAAATGCCTGCGTTGCATGGTGCGATTTTGAGAATGCAGATTTCACTGATGCGACATTGACGGAGACAATTTTAACGCATATTAATTTCGATGGAACGAAGTTGATTAATGCGAATTTCTCATATGCTAATATAACAGCCTGCAGTTTTGAAGGGGCATCCTGCCAAAATGTATCATTTAAAAATATGATCCAAAATCTTGATTTTATGGAAAAGGACAGACCAAAAGCGTTGGGAGATATTGCTTCAATTGATTTTGAACCAATTCGTTTTTGCCATACAATTTTGACAAAAACAGACTTTAGCGGAGCAAACCTGACGAAGATATCTTTTAAAAATGTGATAGGTCAAGACTGTATTTTTACAAAAGCAGAGGGAGATAACATGATATTTGACTCTTCCCTGTTTGCATCGTCGATTTTTAATGCAACACACCTGAGAAACAGCTTTTTTTCTGATACCATTTTTCGCAATTCTGTCTTTATTGGTACGAAGTTTGTGAATGGAATATTTGATAAAGTTGATTTCTCCAATATCCTGCTTAATGATGCGGAAGATCTTTGCTTCAGCGGCGGGTGCATGAGGAAGGTCAACTTTTCAGGTTCTGAGGGGTTAAGTGCGTCGAGTTTCGAAAATATGATCCTGTACGCAGTTGATTTTAGTGGAACCGGTATTCAAGAATGTGATTTTTCTGCTGACGTTAGAGTAATTGGCTGCATCTGGGAAAGGTAGAGGCGGTTATGGGAACGATAGAAAGAAGAAGAAGTATACGAAATTTTGGCGAAGACGAAGTGAAGCGGGAGACTGTGGAAACGATTCTCGGTGCGGGATTAAGGGCTCCTTCGCCTAAAAACCGTCAGCCCTGGCGCTTTATTGTTATTATGGACAAAGAATTAAAGCGGAGTCTTGTTGATTCCATGCGTAATGAGATTCATCTGTTGTTGAAGAAAGAAAGGGGCAGAAAAGATATTTATGACAGTTTGAGAACAATGGAGATCATCGACAAGGCGCCGGTGCTGGTATTTGTATGCTATGAATATGGCATGGTGGTAGAGCACGATGATGGAGTTGACTGGAAGCTTTCAGCTACTGATCTGGAAGCTGTAGAATTGCAGTCTATAGGCGCAGCAGTGGAAAATATGTTACTGAAAGCAGAAGAATTGGGTCTTGGCAGCTTGTGGTGCGCGGATATTCTTTACGCATATAAAACCATATCAAAACTTTCTGAAAGGCCGATAGTTTCTGCCGTATGCTTTGGATATAAAAAAGAGCAGCCGGATGACAGAGAAAGAAAGAGTATACAGGAGATGTGTTTTTTTGCTGATAAGCAGGTTAATGATTTACGGGTCCCGATCTACTAACCATGCTGATTGGTGAAAAGAGAGCAGGAGAAAGAGCGAACTGTAGCAAGTGTCGTTCTTTCTCTTTTTTGTTCCATATATTTGCCGGCTGGCAACTGAGAGCTGCAACAAAACGCAAAATATGTAGCTTAAACCGCAAAAAATGCAAAAAGATGTAAAAAGAGGTTTTGATATGGTATGATTGGAACGTTGAGAATTTCGGTTTTGTAAGAACTGCTTTTTATTAATACAGGTCTGAACTCTTATGCGCAGAGAGGAGAAAATGATAGAATATGAAAGTACTTTTTATTAGTGCCACGAAAAAATGGGAAGGGAGAACATATAGAGAATATCCATATGGGATTGGGATTCTGGCTACTTTAGCAAATCAAGCGGGCTATCTTGTTCATATTCTGGATATGGCGGTGGATGAGCGGAATTATTGGGATGTTGTAGAACGTTTTATGCCGGATGTTATTGCGGTCTCTTTTCTTTCTCCCTCTGTACAGATTGCCTCAGATATTATTCGCCGGTTGAAAAAAGGCTTTGATGGGATTATTCTTGCAGGAGGAATTCACTGCACTTTATATCCGGAATCTGTACTGACGTATGGAGCGGATATTGTCCTGCTGGGAGAAGGAGAGCTGAACTTTAATTTAGTTTTGAAGCAGTTGGAGGAAAAAAAATGTGTAGATGAAACTTTTAAAAATATTCCCAATTTAGTATATAAAAACAGTTTGGGGGAGATACAGAAAAGTATTGTTCAGAAGCAGTCTGTAGATTTGGACACTTTGCCGGTTATGAATCGCGATTTGTTTGATCTAAGTCTTTATGAACATCATACGATTTTGACCAGTCGTTGTTGTCCGTATCAATGTCGATTTTGCTGTTCCTGGGCTCCCGGAGGAAAAGTGGGAAGAATTATGTCGCAAGGACGTATTCTGCTGGAACTGGAGTCGTTGGTAGACCGCTATGGTATGCTTACTCTTTATTGGGGAGATGAGATATTTTTTTGGAATAAAGAAGAGCGTCTCCAGTTTTGCAGACAACTTAAAGAAAGAAAATTGCCTGTTAAGTTCATTATACAATTGCGTGCTGATTTGATAGATGAAGAGTTGGTAAAAGAATTACTGTCGGCTGGCTGCATAAAATTATGTATTGGTGCGGAAACGGGTTCTGATTGTTTGTTGAAAATGGCAAATAAAAAGATTACTGCAGCTCAGATTGAGAAAGCAATCCATGTATGCGCCAAAGCAGGTTTGGATTGTAAGACATGGTGGATGGTAGGTCTTCCTGGTGGAGGAAAAGAAGAACAATTGAAATCGTTGGAAATAATTGAAAGAACCAGACCGAATGAAGTGGCTGTGCATCAATTTGTTCCGCTTCCAGGAAGCAGTTTTTGGGATCATGCGGAAGAATATGGTATTCACCTGCCAGAAGAGACCTCTTTTGAAAACCTTAATTATTATAGTGACCCCAGAAATTTGACATATGATTACATATCCGGACAGGAACTTTATGAGATTTTGAAAATATATGAAAAGCGTCTTCTTCAGATTGGGTACATTCCTACGGATGAAGCAGACGAGTCTGCGAAGTATGTTTTTACAACGCCGTTTCAGCGTACCACTTTTCATGTATAGTCGAATTTTAAGAGGAGGATGGGTTCATGTTAAATCCAAGTAGATATTTTCGAGTATCAGTTACTAAGCGATGCAATTTATCTTGTATTTATTGCCATAAAGAGGGGAATTACGCTGAAAAAAAAGATGAATTATTGCCTGGGGAGATTCAATTGGCATGTAGGATCGCACGTGATGCTGGATTCCAAAAATTTAAATTAACAGGAGGAGAGCCTACATTACGTCATGATTTATGTACAATTATTTCCCTTCTGGCAAAATTAAATCTGCCAGATTTGTCGATGATTACAAATGGGACAACTCTTATGTACCAGGCAGGAGACTTGTGGAAAGCAGGTCTCCGGAGAATGAATGTCAGTTTGAATACATTAGATCAGAAAAGATTCCAGAAGTTCCAGACTTCAAATAGTGTGTCGATTTTGTCTGTCCTTAAGGGGATTGAAACTGCCAAACAGGTTGGCTTTCGAGATATTAAGATAAATTTTGTTTATTGTGATGCAGACAGCGATAAAGATTTGGATATGTTACTGGCATATACGAATGAAAATAATCTTTCCTTGGTAGTGTTGCCTGTAATTGATGAAACGCATCATTATACGCTTGATTTTTTGTATAATAAAATACGTACATATGGGATTGAAACGGAAGATATTATATTAGATAACGAAGGAATTCGCAAACGTCGAATTCGCTTGAGTTCAGGAGCTCGTGTTTTACTGCGTCTTGATGAACTGTTTGCTAAAAAACCATATTATTTTTGCAATGACTGTTCTTTTCAAACTCATTGCAGGGAGGGAATATTTCCAATTCGTCTATCTTCCAGCGGTGAAATGATTCCATGTATGGCAAGTATTGAGCATCGGATTTCTGTACGTGATTTGCTTGCTGAAAACGATGAGGATGGGATAAGGCAAGTATTTTCTACAATCAGGAGATGGTATACGTCTTATGAAAAAACCAATTTACATATGCTTTGAGGGGCTAAAGGGGGCAGGAAAAAGCACAATTTTTGAGCTGGTATTGCCTGTGCTGAAACGATATGGATACAAGGTACAAGGAATCTGTCCGACAAAAAGTACCTGTCATTGCCCAAATAAATCTGCTTGTCGTTGCCGTAGTTTAGAGAGAGTGTTTAATAAATGGCCGTTTCTTGACAGATGCCGGTTTTTACAGCAATTCCTTTATGCACATCGTTATAGCCATGTGGCAGAGAGCCTTGACTGGGATGTGGATATATTTTTAGGCGACAGGAGTTTGATTACCAGTTATGCATGTTTGTGGAGTGATTCAAAAATACGGAATTATTTTTGGGTTTTATTGACAAATCAATTGGAAACAAAAATTCCTGTTCCGGATTATGTCATATATTTTGATGTGCCGTATGAAGAACTCCAGAGAAGATTGGAAGAACGCGGAGGATGTAAAAATGTAGATAGCAGTTATGAACGTTCTATTGCCATGAAAAGGGCTTATGATATATTTAGAACACAAAAGGGTATTATAAAACGTATAGAAAATACAAAATGGTATGTTGTAGATGCAGAGAAAAAGAGAGAGCAGGTGTGCAGGGAAGTATTATATATAGTAAAGCAGATAATGAGCGTTTGAGATTTAATAAAACATATTAGGAAAGAAGAGGTAAAGGACATGACAACGAAGATAACATTGGAAGGTAAACAGAAAATTGAAGCTAATATTCAAAAACTGATGGAGGAATTAAAAGTATTACGGGAGGAAAAAGTGGTTGCGTATAATATGACAGGCGATACATGGCATGATAATCCTTATTTTAATAAACTGGAACAGGATGAACGTTCTTTAAATACCAAGATCAATGAGGCTATGGAAATTTTAAAAAATGCAGAAATAGTGAACAGCAAAAGTAGAAATACTGAAAAAATAGAAATAGGTTCTATTGTAAAATGCATATGTACTTATTCGGATGGGGAGGAAATTGAGATTTTGGAAATTGTAGGACATGGAGAGTCAGATATAGATAGTGGAAAAATACATTATGAATCTTTGGTGGCTCAGAATATTTTAGGACATAATCTGAATGATACGATAACATTTGATACACCGGGCGGGACAGTTCAATATAAAATCGCAAAATTTTATTCGAGTTGGGAGGAAGTGGAGCAGGATAGGGAGTAACAGAAAATGATGCATGAAAAAACAAGGCCAAAGATTATCTTTTTCGCAGGGCCACACTGCAGTGGTAAAAGCAGTATCCTGAAAAGTTTGTATAAGAATCATTTTCTGACAGAATGGGGACCTGAGATTGGAAAAGAGTTATTTTATCAACGCTGTTTTGATACAGAAGTACAGGATGAGGCTTTTGAATATGAGGTTAGTGAAAGGGAGGTCAAGCGGGATATTGGATATGCAAAAAAACAGGGGATTATAGGAATTGAAACATGGCATCCGGGAAATCTTGCATATGCAATGGTCAGAAATCCTTCTATGGTTTCTGAATTGATCCATAAGATGAAAGAATCGCCATTACTTTCGGGAGCTTATGGAATTCGTTTTTGTGTTTCGCGTGAATCAATTTTAGAGAGAACAAAAACTTTTCAAGAGAATAAATATTGGGCTGCAGATTTTTATAAAAAAATTGATGATAATCTGGATGAAAGCATAATACGTTTAGGATTGGAAAGGAGAAGCATAACCATAAACTCGGACAGGCCGTTTGAGGATGTTCTTTTAGATGTTAAGCGGGCAATTGACAGTTGTTTGACAAAAAGATAATGAGAGTTTTTAGAATTATTTACGGGGAATAACATTATGAAAACAAGAATTTTACATGTTTCAGATTTTCATCTCGGCTGTAAATCAGGGATAAAAAGTACAATTGATGATAAGGAACACATATTAAAAGATAAAAAAGAATATCCAATTGCAGATTTTTTTGAGATTATAAAAGATTTTGAAGTTCCATGTGACTATATGATTTTCAGCGGCGATATTATACATTGGGGTGATGTTAAACAATTTGATCCATTCGTTCGGATGCTTTTTGGAATGATAACAGGACCTGATGAAAAAATGTTTCCTAAAAAAGATCACATAGTATTTGTTCCGGGAAATCATGATACTGCTAAAGAAGATAAATGGAAATTATTCAATGATATGAGAGGAGAATTTGTAATTCCATGGTTTGAGACAGCAATGAAAAAAAATAATATGATCAGGGAAATTGGAACCAAAATAGAAAGAATGGAATGTAAAGGATATTTTTTTGATCCAATTCTGCCGTTTACTATAGATTTTGAGAGACGTATTATTATCTATGCACTTAATTCAGCAAGTTTATGTAATGAGGAAATCAATGGAAAGAAAATTGATTGCCCTCGGATTACTGAAGAAGAACTAATGATATTTAAAGTATCAGCGGAGAAGATGAGAAAAAAAATCGGTGTGGATTTTGAAAAGTATCTTTTTATTGCTGTTCTTCATCATCAAATTACTACTTTACCTACATTTGAAGAGATAAAATCTTATGAAATTATAAGCAATGCGGGAGAGATTAAAAAGATACTATGTGAACAGGGAGTTAAACTTGTATTACATGGACATAAGCACTGGCCGGAAATATATATTGACACAGCAATCTCAGGCGGGGGAGCATTAACTGTTATTTCTGGTGGATCTATATGTCAGGAGCCAAACAGGAAGGAACAAAAAGCAGGATTTTTCGTAATAGAATTTGACAGTGATATGCCAAATCAAATTGACGTAAAATACTGTCCTATCATAGAATATGTTTCAGAAAAGGACAGTTTTATAGATGAGGGTTATATAAAATTGCCAAATAAAAATATTAAATATTATAAAAAAAGAAATGTGTATAAGATAGATAAGCTTTACAAGAAAATCGAAAAAATAATGTTAAATACTTTGATTATAAAGGAAGAACGGTGCGGATGGAATAAGTATATTAATTCTGATAACAATAAAATTGGTTTCTTTGGGACGGCAATTGGTATTGGCATTTTATCTTTGATCGGGTGTAATAATCATAAATACATATTGAATTATGAAAAATTGAAAAACACTTTGCAGAATTCTCTAAAAAAAGATGGAGGATATAATCATTCAGGATGCAAAGAAGACATTAGCTCAATTGAAGGGACATGTTGGGCAATCAGAGCGTTTAAAGCGATGCATATGTGGAGGGAATATAAAGAAGGTATCAACGCATTACTGAATATGGTGAATGATCTGGACTGTAAAAATATATTTGAATTATCATTAATTCTGACTATTCTAACAGAGCATATGGAGACGTTTGAACAATGCGAAATGAGTAGTGCAATTCAAAAAATTTATCAATGTTTGATATCTGAATACATGATAAGTGAAGATGAAAAAAAGGATTTTGGAAATATTTTGTATGCAGCACATGCAATATTGGCTTGTAACAAATACGCAAAATATGTAGGAGATGAAAAAAATATAAAGAAGAAAAACAAATATGTGGTTAATTGGATTTATAATCAGATAATTCAGAAAGATGTGTCTGATATAATAGGATTTACCCGTTCTGATACTGTTAAAAATGGGAATGACAGTTTTGAATATTCTCATTATGCGCCTCCCTGGCTTCTGTGCGCATTGTTGGAGTCGGGTTATGATCCAGCTGATTCTTGTGTTATAAAATTAGTGAAATGCATTTTGTTATATGAAGATAAAACAACGGGCCTGTTCAGATCAGGGAAACAGTATAATCAGGGTTTTTCTGTCTGGGAGACGTATGATTCTATATTTGCTCTACAGGCGTATTTGAATAATATAATGTTTTTTGAGTGAAATGCATGTTAAAAGATAAGTGCGAAAGAAACGGTGACAGGAGTATCATATTCCCCTATCCAGAAGCATATGTTGAATTAAGGGGCAATATTTCTGTTTCTATGGACAAGATCACAGGAAAAGCAGGGAGAAAAAGAACAATCAGAAACAATTGCCAGTACGGAAAGAGATTTGATGATGGAAAATAGAGATGGCATGTATGGGAGAAATGATTTATTGGAAACGGGCTATACGGTTGAATATCATTTGAAAACGTATGCGGAATCGGAAAACGCGACGGAACGGCATAAGGTTCTCTGGTATGCATGGAATCAGAACAAGCGGTGGATTGCACAGCTGCTGGAGTGGACGCTTTCTTCCTTCCCGACGTACAGCTACCATAATTCAACGCATGCGGATACAGTGCTTCATAATATTGAAAGGCTCCTGGGGGAAAGCCGGATACAACAACTGTCAGCATCCGATTGCTTCGTGTTGCTGCACGCAGCGTATATGCATGACATAGGAATGAGTATATCTGCATCGGAACGGGAAAACATGATGCAGGACGAAAAATTTCGAGATCTGGTAGAGTATCTGGAAAAAGAAGGCGATCTCGATATGAAAAAGGCGGCGGAAAGCGTCCTGCAGACACAATATACTACATACAGGGAACATACAAGCAGAGAGCGCGGAAAAAAATTAAAGGATCTTTTTCACCAGAAGCTGGATGTATATTATGGACTGAGTCAGATCATGGCGGAATACCAGAGGAGGCAGCATGCTGAGAAAGTAAAGAAAAGAATGCATCAGTGGACGACAGAGGCGGAAAAGCTGGGGAACGGTTTTTCTGTATCGGGTATTCCTTTGAGAATCTTTCTGCGTATTGCGGACTGCGCATCCATTCACACAGCGAATGGGATTGAACCGGTTCTAGAACTGCCCATGGAAGACAGCGGATACGTTCTTGACATGATCCATCCAAGATTTGTAGCGGTAATGCTGCAGCTGGGGGATGCGCTCGATATGGACAACGACAGATTTAATCCGTTTATCTCGCAGTTTGCAGGAAATTTTCCGAGAACATCCAGTTTACATTTTAAAAAACATCAGTCTATACGTCAGCTGAAGATTACACCTGAAGTAATACAGATTCAGGCGGACTGCGATTCGCAGGACGTACTGCGTCTGGTTCGAATGGAGTGTGAAAGTCTGGAAGAGATATTAAAGAATTCCAGCTATCACTGGGCAGAGATTGCTCCTCCGGGTCTTTCTGGATGTCTGCCGGTTTTAAACCGGAGTCTGATCCTGCTGGATGGCCAGAAAGTGCCTGCAGAGCTGGTAAAAGCACAGTTTAATATCTCTCAGGTGCGTGCATTCCGTCTGTTGGAAGGGGCGAATGTATATGGAGGCAAATTTGTCTTTCTGCGGGAAGTGATTCAAAATGCGATTGATGCAAGTAAACTTCAGTGCTGGGAGGATTATATATACCGTTGTAAGCTGAAAGAACGCAAGATTATGCAGGACGATTACGAGGTGGTCGAGTATGGTCTGAATGCAAGCGAGAGAGAAGTCCTGTCTGAGGTGGATGTATGGGATTATCCGGTGGAGCTTTATTTTGAGATTGGAGTCCGCGTCAGAAAAAAGGATGAGAGGATTGCTTTCGTTCCCGTCGAAAAGGCAGAGGAGGAGGAAAAAGAGAAGGGCGAATATGGCGTTCTGTTTACAGTCAGGGATCATGGAACAGGGATTTCCAAGGAAGATCTGATAAAAATTTCAGATGTCGGCAGCAGTTATGAAGAAAAGCGTCATTTCATTGACCGAATGCCGGACTGGCTGAAGCCTACCGGGCAGTTTGGAATTGGACTGCAGTCGGCATTTCTGGTCGTCGATACCGTAGTCGCCCGCACTTATACAAGGAGCGGCGAAAAGTATGAGATTACATTTAATAAGGTGTCAAATGGCAGCGGCGGCTATATAAATGTAAAACCGCTTCTTTCGGATGATTATGTAACGTTTGGGACCACTTTTGAAATATTTCTGAGCAATAAGTATAAACGTCCCCATGCGGACTGTCGGGAAGCATGGGATACAGAAAGCGAAAATGCAGACCGGTTTGCGAAAGATTATGAAAAAAACCGTCCCGTGCGTCATGCGCAGGAGATGCTGGCTCAGATGCTTCTGTATATTGATCAGATGCTGGGCGAAAATTTGTTTCCGATCTATGCGAAAATCAGGGGGAATGGTTATGATAAAAAGCACTATGAATTTATAAAAAGCTCTGTCAGCCGACTGGTTCTGGAAGCGGATGTGGAGGAAAAACCATTAGAATTTGACAAAGATCGGCATATCAGCTGGCTGTTTAAAGGAATTCGGTTTAAAGACGCCGTTTTCTGCGAGGAGAGCAACAGCAAACGGCTGCTGATCGTTAATATTAAAGACGGAATTGGTGCACTGGACTGTGACAATGCAAAGCTGTATATATGGAACAATGTTCATGGAGTGCTGGCCAGGTTTGGCGGCAGGAGGATGCTTTCCCAGTACTCTTCCGCCTCTCTTCCATCAGGTTTTCAGGAACAGAATGCGGATAATAAAAGGAAAACAAAAATATATTTAAAAGGTATCTATGTGCAGAGCCATTGCATGTATCAGGACAATGAACTGCTGGAAGTCATTGATATAAAAGGGGGTAAAATTGGAAAATCGCATATTACAATCAACCGGAGCGAGTTTACAAAGGAAGGCCTGATTTACCTTGAAAACGAGATATATCCGGCAATTATTTCATCTGCAAAAGCAACTCTGACAGAGCTGAATGAACGGGCTGTGGTGGAGGAAGAAAGATGGGGGAGTGGTCAGTATAAAGCTTTTGACAGAAAAATAATGGATTCCATTGCCGAAAAAGCGGAAAGGTGTATGAAATATACATCGGGGGATTTTATACTGTTAAAAAGAGATCTGGAGGAAACATTGTTGTCCGCAGTGGGGCTGTCATACTTTCTGCGCGTTCTGGGAAAAGAGAAGAGGCTGTTCTGTGAAAAACGAAACGGAAAAATGGAAATCTGTAAGTGGGATGAACTTCTGAATCAGATCGTAGTTTTCAGACGGACAGGAAAAGTGTATGAGATGAATGGTATTGTGCGGGAAATTGTATCGCACCCGAATCAGAGATTTGACGAATATATTGACTGCGGCATGCTGCACAAGATGGAGGCATATCATTATGGAGAGCTGAAACGTACAGGGCTGGACAGTGACAAGAGCATTATGGATTATGCATCCATGCTGCTGGAAACAAGAAAGATGGCGATCATCTCCATACGTCATAATAAGTATGCAAAATGGTTTTATATTCCAATTATTATTTCTGAAACAGAGAAGAATTCAGACGGAAAAACTGCGGAAGAAAAGGATGCGTATGAAATATTTGAAAAACATACGCAGACAGCGGAGGAGGAGAAGGAACTGCTGGAAAAAATGGAACACTGGGCGGATGAGATACTGGATCTGTTTCAGGAACTTGTGACGGTGCAGAAACTTCATGAGGAATATGGAGTGGAATCGGATATTCAATATACACTGAATTATATGCTGAATAATATACCGACAGTTGCGCTTTATGCAAATAACAGTGAAGACGGAAACGTACGTATTAATGTTTTGTCGGCGAAAAGGGGCGGAGGCGTATTCTATAACAAAAACATGAGGAGGCTCATATTGAAGAAAGCTGACAGCCTCTATAAAAAATATCATGCAAAGCGTTTTGTCACGCCGGTTTGGAGGAGCTATGAATGTATGGCTTTACAGGAGGTTCCCAGCAGCGTCAGCGTGGTAAACGCGGCCTGCATAGCGAAACAGCAGATCAACAGGATGCTGCTGCCGGTTCCTGGAGAAAACATGAATCAGTTGCTGAACCTGAAAGAACAGGAATTTTTTAAAGATATTAAAAGGCAGAAGGAAAAATGTGAGAGGCTGAAGGAAGCATGTGATCAGAGACTCTCGCTTTATGTAAAATTCCAAAATGTAATTCAGGGAGTGATACGTGACAATAAGAAAATATTTAGTGACAGTGTAGAGATGTTTGTGTATCATTATCTGGATCGGGAAAGGGTTTTTGAAAATGAAGTGGATTATTCAGATGAAAGGCTGCTGATAGAAGGATATAATACGGAATTAAATCAGTATGTTAAGGATAAATTAAGAAAACTGAGGAAGAAAGACCAAAACAAGGAAGAGAAAATACTGGATGTTGAGCAGAAGATGCCGGAAATCGACGAGTTCCAGATAGTATTGTTGAAAGAATTTTTCGACGGCGTAGATGTGAACCGAGAAGGAGAAATATGCTGGAACTGGTTAATGCAGGTGATTGATTATATTGAAAAATACCGGAAATTTAATCTGCATGAATATCTTGCTCAAAATCCGGATATGGAGAAATTTAAGCAGACGTTATGGGAGAAAAAAGGTGAAGATGCAAAGAAGAATATGATAAGCTATATACAAAAGCATGCCTACGAGGAATTGTCAGAAAAACAGATTATGAACTGTTATGAAAAGATGCTGGATGACATGATGGAGTGCGTAGTTGAAAATGAGACAAAAGAAAATAATGAAAGATACTTTATGATTGAGGCATTAATCTTGGATGAGGAATGAAAAAATGGACGAAAAAGAGCTGATGAAAGATGGGCATATCGATACAGAAAGTAATTCGGAGACCCAAAAAAAAGAAGTGGAAAGAGAGCAGAAGGAATGGGAAAAACTGCATGTCACACTGCGAAATATGGTAGAGGAAAGCTACAAAGTATATAAGATCTGCGATGAATACCTGATCAAACATTATCAGGATCGGAAGCTTGAGCTTCCGATCGATATTGCCATGGTGGCAGAAGCGATGGGCATTAGTATAAAATACGGCAATCTGAATTTGGGAAAGGAGAATTCTATAGATAATAATATCGCTCAACTACGTTATGAGCCGGAAGGAAAGGAGATTGTAAGAAGAATTATCGTGGATAACAGTAAAACAAAAAAAGAATCAGAGGAACTGAGTAATCTGGAAAAATATGCAGTTGCCTATGAACTGGGAAAAGCAATCATAAGAAAAGAAACAGAGGGGGAAGAAAAAAATACCAGAAGACTGAATTTGAATTCACGCCCGTATGCGCTCCCGAGGCTTCCAGGAAGGCTGGAGAATTTTGAGTATGAAATGTGCGCTATTTTTCTGTTGCTTCCTCTGGAACTGTTTTTTGAAGAATTCAGGAAATATTTAAATAAGATCATAAAACATCCGGTATTGATCGAAGACTGGATTGAACATCTGAGCAGAAAAGCGGGAATCCCCCGTTATCAGTTGATCAACGGTTACGAATATATTAAATTCGCTGCATATCAATATTATCAGGAAAATCTGTCCAAAGAGATTAAGGACATTGACTACAGAGGACTTTTTAACTTATAGAAAACAGAAAAGGAGGAGACGAAAGAAATATGTTATTGACACGGTCAGAGAGAAACAGTATCCTGTTTTATCAGGGGGGTACAGGCAATATAGAACTGTCAGATTCAGAACGACATCTTAGAAGCTTTTATAAAGTGAAAAATGCATATGAAGCAATAAACGTGCTTTTGTTTCCGGGTTTTGACAATGAAACTGCAAGACTGATTCAGGAAAATCGGGAAATTGACCAGGTATTGCTGGATTTTATGCCGGAGCTTTTGAATGTCTATGAAAATCTATATCGTGTCATGTGCAGATATGCGGTTTGCCTTGAGAAGAGAGATAAAATATATGTATACCGAAATGACCGGATGCAGACTCTTGCCCAACTGAAGGCGGGACAGCTTCCCTGTTTTTTTTCGACCTCATTGTCTCAGAAATCGAATCCATATTTTCGTGAAAAGAAGGGGCTCCTGTTATTGGAACTGGAGGCGTCCGGAAAAATTCCGCATCTGGATGTAAATGCGGTGCTTGGAACTAAAAGTGCATTTAAAACGGAAAGTGAAATATTGTTTCCTCCGTTTTTGGGCCTTGAACTGGAGCCGATGGAACTGAATGAAAGAGAAAAATCATACAGGGATATGGATGGAGATCCGCCAGAAGCAAAATATAAAATATATTTAAAGGAAGATATGGAAGAGCCAAAAGCAGATCAGGCAGAAAAAACTGAGTCAGAAGAAATGCTTCTGACTCAGATTCTGAACACGGAAAACCTGCAAAATGCAAAAGAAATATGGAAGAAATGTAGTTTTGGATTTCCTCCGGACGAAACTGCTAAAGACAGCTATACGAATTGGAAGAAAGCTCTTCAACAGTATCTGAAAATGAAATATGCAGGGATACAAAGTTGTTATCTGACCTGAAATACAACCGAATTATTGCCCCCGGAAAAACTGACCAGAAGTTCATCTGTTGCCTCGGCGACGCTTTGAGGAATCTCAAATGCAATTTCTCCATCTGCTGATGTCAATGGATTTATGGTTGAATCATGCATATCCTTGCTGTATCCAAGCAGGTTTACAGCACTGAATTCATATCCGTCTCCATACAACATTTTTACATATACATCATCACCATAGCCGAACGATGGTAAAAACCTGTCAGTTTCTTTTCCGTTATTTGTGACGGTCAAAAATACATGTACGTATTTACTTCCATCGGTGTCGGGAGAAAATGAACCATAATCTCCTGCAATGGATTCGACGATTTGCGCGTCTGTAACGTTTATATTCCAGTCACCTAACTCGGCATTATCGCCGACAGCATAGACAGTACCATTGTCTTCGACGCTTTCTTCCTGCTCTTCTTCTGCCTCTTCCGGGGCTTCAGTTTCCTGCTCCTCTTCTGCGGCAGTGCTTTTTGGCTCTTCTGTTTCAGCAGTCTGATCCGTACTTCCTGAACCGCAGGCTGTGAGAGATAAACATGCCAATAGCCCCAGCAAACATATTAGCCTGAATTATTCATGAGGATCTAATTTCTTCATGATAATCCGATATTTTGTTTGT
>CANOBT010000044.1 GCA_947564305.1 uncultured Lachnospiraceae bacterium
AGACTGATAAGGGCAACAACAAATGTACAAAACAAGAAAAAATCCTGATATGTAATCATTGTTATCCCCTCCTTCCTCTTTGGTCTGGAGGGTAAGCCCCTCCGACAGTGGAGGGCAGCCGCCTTAGCTCTTTGGTTTTCCCGTGTGGTCATTATAGCACGGTATTTCATAAATCACAATATTCTTCAACCACAAAAAGACCTGCCGTAAAACAGGTTTTTAAAAGTTTACTCTTATATGTGTTTCTTTCTATGCCACTGCCTTGTTGTAATGGTACTTTACAAATTCTTGATTAAGACAAACATATACTTGCGTAGTCCGTAAATCCGCATGACCTAATATTTCTGCCACCTCACTTACACGCAAGCCGGATTCCTGCCTATAAATTCTTCGTCGTTCAGCCAACTAAAAAAACTGGATATGCAGCACACTTTCTATCTTCGACCAATCCCCACACTGCTTACAATAGAATAGACTTTCACATTCTGCCATGTTATACTTACACTATCTGAACACCATAAGATTGAGTGCAATATGCACACAAACCGTTTACAAATTTTAGGAGGGCCTTCCAAATGAGCACTAAAGGACGTGTAACAATACCTACTGATATGGATATCGTAAATGATACTATCCGCCTGTCTGAAAAATGGGGCGCCGACGCAGTCCGGGACTGTGACGGGACCGATTTCCCCACAGAGTTAAAAGACGTAGGCTTAAAAGTTTATTCCACCTACTACACCACCAGAAAGGATAATGCCTGGGCCAAAGCAAATCCGGATGAAATCCAGCAAATGTACCTCATGACCCCAATCTATACGGCGGAGGATGACCATTTACACATTGCGCTGATGAAGGGTCTCTATGCGGACATGCTCACCCCAAATACGAGGGATGATATCACCCGCTGGTGGGAAGTCATCGACCGCAGCACCGGAGATGTGGTTTCTGTCACCGACTGGCACTATGAGGAAACAACCGGAGAGGTTGTAATCGCAAGCAAACCGTTCCATGATTATACGGTGAGTTTCCTTGCCTATATCATGTGGGACCCGGTGCACATGTACAATGCGGTCGTGAATGACTGGAAAGACGTAGAGCACCAGATTACCTTTGATGTGAGGCAGCCCAAGACCCATGCCTTTACAATGGAACGTCTGCGGAAGTTCATTGAAGAACACCCATACGTCAATGTACTGCGCTTCACCACATTCTTCCATCAGTTTACGTTGGTATTTGATGAGATGGCCCGTGAGAAATATGTAGACTGGTACGGGTACTCCGCATCCGTAAGCCCGTATATTCTGGAGCAGTTTGAACAAGAGGTTGGATATACGTTCCGTCCCGAATATATCATTGACCAGGGATATTACAATAACCAGTACCGTATTCCTTCCAGGGAATATCAGGACTTCCAGGCGTTTCAAAGACGGGAAGTGGCAAAAATCGTAAAAGAAATGGTGGACATCACCCATGAATGCGGCAAGGAAGCCATGATGTTCTTAGGAGACCACTGGATAGGAACCGAACCGTTTATGGATGAATTTCGTCAGGCAGGACTGGATGCGGTCGTGGGAAGCGTGGGAAACGGCTCTACACTCCGGCTCATCAGCGATATCGAAGGAGTCAAGTATACGGAAGGCCGGCTGCTGCCCTACTTTTTCCCGGATACCTTCCATGAAGGAGGAGACCCGGTCAAAGAGGCGAAAATCAACTGGGTCACCGCCCGCCGTGCCATTCTGCGTAAGCCGATAGACCGGATCGGATACGGCGGATACCTAAAGCTGACACTGGATTTTCCGGAATTTGTAGATTATGTAGAATCCGTCTGCAACGAATTCCGAGAGCTGTATGACAATGTCAAAGGCTGTGTGCCCTACTGCGTGAAGAGGGTGGCTGTACTAAACTGCTGGGGAAAAATGCGCGCCTGGGGATGCCATATGGTCCACCATGCAATCTATCACAAACAGAATTATTCCTACGCCGGAATTATCGAAGCACTCTCCGGCGCCCCCTTTGATGTGACATTCATCAGCTTTGCAGATATCAAAGAAAATCCTGATATCCTGAATGAGATTGACGTCCTCGTCAATGTTGGAGACGCAGACACCGCACATACCGGCGGTGAGTGGTGGTGCGACCCGGTTATTTCCACCGCCGTAAAACAATTCGTATATAACGGCGGCGGAATTATTGGCGTCGGTGAACCCAGCGCACATCAGGCCAACGGACATTTCTTCCAATTATCCAACGTATTCGGTGTGGAGGAAGAACGAGGCTTTACTCTGGGATATGATAAATACAATTGGGAGGAGCACAGCCATTTCATTACGGTGGATGTAGAAGGTGATATTGATTTCGGAGAAGGGAAAAAGAATATTTATGCTCTGGAAGACGCCACAGTCCTCGTAGAAAAAGAGCAGCAAGTCCAGCTTGCCGTCAACCAGTTTGGCAGCGGCCGCGCCGTATATATCAGCGGGCTTCCTTACAGCTTTGAAAACAGCCGGCTTTTGTACCGTGCGATTCTCTGGAGCACAGGAGATGAAGAGAACCTGCACCGCTGGTTTTCCAGTAATTTCAATGTAGAAGTTCATGCATATCCCGAAAATAAAAAGTATTGTGTTGTAAACAATACTTATGAACCTCAGAGCACTATCGTCTATAAAGGGGATGGCGCAAAATTTGACCTGGAACTGGAAGCAAATCAGATTATATGGTATGATCTCTAAACTTATGAGGAAAGGCTTTACACCAAATTTTCCTTTTGATATAATGAAAAAAACACAACGATGTTCGCGCAGTACTTTTAGAGGGAGGTGGGCACATGCCAAACAATGCTGAGATTGCAAAAGATGCCATTGAAGATTTCAAAAAAATACAGCGTCACATGAAAATAGCAAAGAAAGAAAATGCTACGGAAACATACGCAAGCTTGAAAGAGGATTACCTTTCTTTAAAAGCATTGCTAAATGTAGTAGGTGTTAACCTGACAGATATTGACCATATAAAAGAGTAACTATTTTCAGGTGTTCTGCCGTCCCTTTTTACCGGACGCAGAACACCTTTTTTGTTTCGTCGTTTTACAAAATTCTTATGTGGCAAAATCTGTATTTTTATGTTACACTGTAATACGGCTATGAACTAGAAGTATAATAAGCACTCCAATTCTAACAAGGAGGAATATCCTATGCCAGTAATCCGGCCTTTCAGATGCGTGCGCCCGTCAGAAGAAAATGCAGCTTCTATCGCCGCACTGCCCTATGATGTATATAGCAGAAAAGAAGCAAAAAAAGTAACTGCTGAGAATCCCCTTTCCTTTTTAAAGATTGACCGCGCGGAAACACAGTTTCCCGATGACACGGACATGTATTCCCCGCAGGTTTACGAACGCGCAAAAGATACCTTGCAGGAAATGCTTGAAGAGGGCTTATTTTTAGAGGACGAAGAACCCGGCTACTATCTCTATGCCCTGACTTTTGCCGGACGTACACAGACCGGTATCGTGGGATGTGCGTCCATTGATGATTATCTGAACGGAACCATCCGGCGGCATGAGAATACAAAAGAAGAGAAGGAGTTGGATCGGATTCACCATGTAGATACGATGAGTGCTCAGACCGGCCCTATTTTTCTCGCATACCGTCCTCACCCGGATTTAAAGCAGATCACAGACGCTGCAAAGGAAACCGCGCCGCTCTACGATTTCACGACAGACGACGGGGTCCGCCACCAGGTCTGGAAATTGAATCAACATATGGCTGACATTGCGGAATTATTTTCCAATATCGGGCATATCTATATCGCAGACGGCCATCACCGCGCCGCTTCTGCCGTGAAGGTCTGCCAAAGCCGAAGACAGACCCACCCTGATTATGACGGAACTGAGGAATTTAACTATTTTCTCTGCGTGCTGTTCCCTGCGGATGAGCTAAAAATATACGACTACAACCGTGTAGTCACCGGATGGAATGGGCATACCTTCGAGGAATTGCTGGAATCGATTGGAACACAGTTTGACATCAAAGAGCTTCCAGAGCTTACGTCTCCGCAGCAAAAGGGCGAGATTACCATGTATGTCAGAGGCTCCTGGTATCAGCTCAGGGCACATGAAGACTTATATTCCCAGGACCCCGTCGATGATTTGGATGTATCAATTCTGCAAAATAAGATTTTGGAACCACTGTTGGATATTCAGGACCCCAGGACGGACCCGCGGATTACATTTGTCGGCGGCATCCGGGGATTACAAGAACTGGTTCGGTTGGTGGATGAAGAACCGGAACGGATTGCATTTGCCATGCACCCTACTTCCATGGAAGAACTGCTGTCAGTGGCTGATTCTGGAAGACTGATGCCCCCGAAATCTACCTGGTTTGAACCGAAGCTTCGCAGTGGATTGTTTATTCATAAGTTTGAACGATAGTTAGTTCACAGCCACGTAAGAATAAGCGGATGAATTTATCAAACGCGGCTCCTGATAATTTTTATGTAGCTGGAATGAAAAAGGAATATAGAAAAATGTTTGACTTTATAATTCGTAGATTGAAAAGAGAGGTAATGAGAATGCAGCGAAATGACCCATGTTGGTGCGGAAGCGGCAAAAAATATAAAAGATGCCACATGCCGATTGAGGAAAAAATGATGCTCCATGCAGACCGCGGAGAAATCGTTCCTACAAGGGAACTTTTGAAAACCCCATTCCAGATTGAAAAAATCAAAGAGAGTGCAGCGCTGAACACCGCAGTACTGGATGAGGTTGCAAAGCATATCCGAATTGGAATGAGCACCGCTGAGATTGATCGGATTGTCTATGATTATACGACCAGTCATGGTGGTATTCCTGCCCCATTGCATTATGAAGGATTTCCAAAAAGTGTGTGCACTTCCATCAATAATGAAGTCTGCCACGGAATCCCCGACGAGAATATCATTTTGCAGGAGGGAGATATCGTCAATGTGGATGTATCCACCAGCTTGGACGGCTATTTCTCTGACGCGTCCCGGATGTTCACCCTTGGAAAAATCTCGGAGCGCGCCGAGCGCATCATCCGTGTCACTGAGGAATGTGTCCATCTGGGGCTGGCGCAGGCAAAACCCTGGGGACATTTGGGGGATATTGCCCATGCAATCAACTCTCATGCTCAGGCAAATGGCTATTCTGTTGTGGAAGAGATTGGCGGACATGGAATTGGTTTGGAATTTCATGAGGAGCCTTTCGTCAGCTACGTCACCCCAAAAGGCAGTGAAATGCTTCTCGTGCCTGGTATGATGTTTACGATTGAGCCTATGATCAATGAAGGAAGTCCTGATTTCTTTGTGGACGAGGACAATGACTGGACTGTTTATACTATTGATGACGGATTGTCCGCACAGATTGAATATATGGTACTGATTACCGAGAATGGAGCAGAGGTGCTTTCAAAATAAAACAGAAGAAATTGGGGGCCGCCGCATATTTATATACCCTATCCGGCCCCCTGTGAGTCATGATTTCCTGCTTCCCGCCAACACTCTACACAAACTTCCTTACCCGCAGCTCCACGCCCAAAGACTTGGCCAGTTTCCGACTGGCTTCAATGTCCTTATCCGGCAGCACATCCACCACGGTCATCTTGACCTGTGCAATCTTTTTTCCGCATTCTCTCGCAAATTCCAACATCCCTTCAAATGCATTTTCAAACTGAGGACGTGTCACATCCATATATTCTTCTTTATCCGGTGCATTCAGGCTGATAGAAATAGAATCCACTACCTCTGCCAACAGCGGCACAATATCTTTTTGATGATACAGGTTCCCCAATCCGTTAGTATTCACCCGGATTTTCAGGCCATACTTTTCTTTCGCATATCTGGCGGACTCTATCAGATTTTCCAGAGCACAAGTCGGTTCCCCATACCCGCAATAGACCAGTTCCTTTTTGCCCGTAAAGTCAAAGGCATCCATTGCAGACTTAATTTCCTCGAAATCAGGGTCTTTCTCATGCCACAATGAATCCGCGTCCCCCACTCCGTCATGATGGCTGCGGATACAAAACCTGCAGCTGCAGTCACATTTATTTGTCAAATTCACATAAACATTATCCTGGTACGTATATAAAATCTTCGCCATTTCTTATTCCTTTCGTTACTATGAATCGTAACTTCCTTTCCCATCCACATATGATATTTAATCTGACTTTTATAGTTTCAACATCTGCCGCGCCCGGTTTTTCATATGCACCTTATCCAGTGCTGCCCCCAGGGCAAGGAAAATCACTGCGCTTCCTCCTGATTGAACCGCACTACCCAGAAGGGATGCCAACGGCGCCATAAACGAACCAAACAGAATCCCCTCCGCCAGATAATATCCTGCAGCAGAAATAACTGCTGCTAAAAACGGCGCAGCAACATTGCGCGGGCACATAATCTGATTTTCTTTTCCCGTAAATGGCAGTACAATCAGCATCTTAATGATAATCGTAGCCGGCGCCCACATGGGGGCTGTCAGAATATCCGCCATCCCGCCGCCAATGGCCGCAGCTGCCAATGCATATGGCCTGGGAAGAAAAACTGCCCCCAGATAAATCAGCGCATCTCCAAAATGCACATATCCCCCGTTCGCCCCATATGGAATGTGGAAGATATACGCCGTCATAATTGTAATCATTGCTGCAAATAAACCTGTTGTTACCAATTTTGAAGTTGATATGTTTCTGTTTTCCATTTATGAATCCCCCTTTATTACCGCGAAGCAACGAGCCAAGTGTACATGCGGGCATGTACATTTGGCGACTGCCGCGAGGGTCAAATACCCCGCAGCTTGCTGCGTTGGAAATTTGATGCCCCGTCAGCTTGCTGCGGGGTTTTTGACTTGTAACCAATCTGCAAAGCAGATATTTCATGCGGCATTTCGTCCCTACACTCCGGACGGAAGCAGCAGCCCCAGATGTTTCTCATAATTCGTCCCGTCATTTCTCTCCACATGCTCTGCAACAGAATCTTTCATTGCCTTTTCAATAAACTCTCCCGCCAAATCCATAATCTGAAAAATGTCATCTCCCCTGGCCATCCCACCTGCAATGATCGACGCGAACAAATCTCCTGTTCCTGAAAAACTTCCTCCGATATAAGGAAATGCGGAAAGTTTGCTGCCTTTTTTAGTCACTGCCAGATTGCCTATCATTTGTCCGCCGCTTTGTTCATCTGCAAACTGGATTCCCGTCACTACAACAATATCTGGACCAGACTGTATCAGCTTCTGCGCCAATTCCCGGACAGCATTTTGCAGCGCTTTCTCCTTCTTTAATCCCTGTATTTCCATGAAATCCGTCCCTGTCAGCAGACACAATTCTGTCAGATTCGGCGTAACTACATTGGCCCGCACAGCCAGTTCCCGCATCCGAAGGAGTAAGCCCGGCGTAAACATTTTATATACATTTCCATTGTCCCCCATAACAGGGTCCACGAGCAAAAACGTCCCTCTTCTATAAAATGTATCCAGAAACCGGAAAATATGTCTGATTTGCTCCTCAGAGGATACGAAACCCGTATAGATTCCGTCAAACTGTACACCCATCTTCTCCCATTCCTGCCGGAAACACTCCATTTTCTCCGTATAGTCATCATAATAATAGCTGGCATATCCTGTCTGCGCACTCAGAATTGCCGTAGGCAGCGGACATGGCTGCACGCCCATCACTGAGATTGTAGAAATAGCCGCAGTCAGTGAGCAATGCCCAAATCCGGATAAATCATTGATGACCGCAATCTTTTTTGACATAACCAACCTCCTTACTCATATACCAATTCTATTCAGAAAGTATCTCCATTTTTCCTTTTGGTATAAAAGCAAGAATATCACATAACTGGATGCATCAAAACATCCAGTTATGTGATATTTAACCAGTCCAGTATTTTATTTACTAATTATCTTCTAATTTTCCCACCATTCTTTAGGGCCTTTGCTAACCTCATATTCTTCCAGTTTCCATTCATCTCTCCATTCAATATATGGCACATCTCCCTGGAATCGGATTGGCAGCCAGATATAAGATGCTTCACTCGTCTCTGCCCACTCCTGTCCATCAATTTCCACTGTCTTATTCATCCACCTGTCACCGATTGCGATATAAAGGCCATACCGGGTCGGATGCTTAAAGATACAGCTAAACTGGCAGTCAAAGCTCGTGTTCTTTACATCATTCAGACATGGATTACCAAGCACCCGATAAGGACCATGCATCAAATCTGAAATTGCCACTTCACTCGGATTGGGATGATATCCTGTTGTTCCTGACGAGATTACATAATATTTATCCAACCGTTTGAAAAATATCGGTGCTTCCCGTGCCAAAGGCGGCTGCGTGTGTGGAAAATGTGACGAATAGTATCCTGTGACATCCATATAATCATCTGTCAGGTCTGCAATCACCACTTCCGTATGTACCCGGTCAGCTATAAAATATCCTTTCCCATCACGTTCATCAACCCAGAGATCAAAATCTCCCATCTCCATTCCAAGCGGACGGATATATTTTACAATCTGAAATGGTTTTCGGATATCATCAGAAACTGCAATCCCCATATACTGTACACGCCAATCAGAATAATCTTCATCGGACCCCGCAAATTTCACCCACATCACAAACTGTTTTGTTCTCTTATTATACAAAATATGCGGTCTGTCCATAATACGTTCCGGATGCATCGGATTCGCAATATCGTCCGCCGGTTCGAGAATGATTCCTTCGTTCTTCCAGTTATATAGATCATTTGAAGAATACATCCTCACTCCATAATGCCAGTTTTTTTCTCCCGCTTTATAGTATTCTTTATTTTCCCCATACCAATAGTATGTTCCTTCATGATATAACACAGATCCTCCGTGTGTCTGAATCAGATTTCCCTCTGTATCTCTCCACTCTTTTCCTGGTCTGATTGTTGTGTATTTTTCCATTTTTATCATCCTCCAAATATATTTTTATTTTTCTATATGCTCACGCTTCCTATATTCCTTCGGTGAGACTTTTTCATATGCCTTAAACATTCTGCTAAAATAATATTGATCCGTATATCCTACCAGTTCCGCGATATCTCGGATGCTTATTTCTTCTTTTGTCCTTAACAGTACTTTCGCTTGTTCCATTTTTTTCATAATCAGATACTCATTTGGAGACATGCCTTTGTACTTACGAAACAGACTGCACATATAAGAGTAATTCAATCCAAAATGGTCTGCAATCTCCTGAATGACCAGTTTTTCCCTGTAATGCTCATCCAGGTAATCCTGAACACGGTAAATCGTATATTCCGTTCCTGCATCCTCTGCTCCATCCTGTATTTTAATATACTCACAAATTGTTTCGCACACTTTCCTTTCCAATGTTTCATAATCTGAGGAACCCACGAGCTGTAAATTGATCAAAAAATCCGTCTCAAACTCTGGTTCTTCAGCACAGCACCTCCTCATGACTGCTCTCAGTATTTGTATCAATTCTGCCTGAGAGCACTCTTTTTTCCTGCTGCTTTCCAGAAGCTGCCGTATGCTTTTCTCCAATGTCCCCTGCCGTTTCTGCTGCATAAGTTTTTGCAGATAAACCAGATCTGTCTCTGCCACATATTCTGAAACAGCCTCCTTCTCTATAGCATCGTTTTCTGAAAGATACTGTGATTTTCCAAAGATACTGCCATAATATAATCTACTTTCCAACTTTGGCAATACATCTCTGAACTCGGCCAGTCTTGTACCTATTCCGCCTTCTACAACTGTAATATAATGTTCTGGTGACGCCTGTGCTTTCAGCCTTTTATAAAGCTGCCTGATTTTTGAATCAGATTTATTGTTTGCTTCTATCACGAGCAAATACTCGTTTTCATATTTTCCCATAAGCAGCCAAAACTTCTGCTTTTCAAATATTTCTCCGCAAATATCTGACAATGTCACTTTATCCGCCGGATTACCCGATGTCGCAAACTGATTATTTCTGACAAAGTTATAGGCATCCACTACAATCTTCACTAAACGGAAGGCTGTATCTCGGTCAAATCCTGGCAGCTTCTCAGGCAGCGGCTCCGAGGAATAAAACACTTTTTTCAATGTGTCCGACTGCTTCTCATATTGTTTCGATGCCAACATAGATTTAATCTTATTCAGGAAGTCCTGTAAGTTCATAAGATTCAGCGGTTTTACCAGGTAATCCAACACTCCCAGGGTGATGGAACGCTTTGCATACTCAAATTCTTTATATCCACTTAGAATCACTGCTGGTATATCATATCCTTCTTTTTTTAATTCTTCAAGAAACTCAAGCCCTCCCATGACCGGCATACAGATATCTACAAAAAGAATATCCGGCTGTTTTTCTCTAATCATCTCCAGAGCAGTCTGTCCATCATGCACAACAGCAATCACCCGAAACTCCGGATCTTGCATTTCGATTGCTCTTTTTATACCTCGAGCAATTACTACTTCATCATCAATCACCATTACCTGTATCATACTGTTCTCCCGCCGTGCATCATTGACCGTGTATTATACTTATTTTTATATGGGCCCCATTTTCCTCTCCATCATTGCACAATTTCATCTGAAAGTTTTGCCTGTACTTCAATTTCATTCTGATATAAATGTTAAGAATGGCCATATCTTCTGTTTTTAGTTCCGCATAATTTTTATTTTCATTCATGATTACATCAATCTTCTGCATCTGCTCCTGGATTTCACCTAATTTTTCTTCTGAAAATCCGGAACCATTATCTTCAATCTCAAATACCCAGCCTTTTTTTGTCACCTGACATAATGCTTTTAGATGATACGGCGGTCTTGATTTTTTAAATCCATGTGTAAATGAATTTTCCGCAAGCGGTTGAAAAATCATTCTAGGTATCGTAATTTTCTCAAGTTCTCCTTCTTTTTCCACCTTGTATACAAAGTGTTCTTCATAACGCCATTTCATGAACGACAGATACGTCTCCAGATATTCTATTTCTCTTAGAAGCGGCACGTGTGTATTCTGCTCACTTGTATAGCGGAAAAGCTCACTTAATTGGTAACACATAATTGGAACGGTCCTGCCACCTTCTTCCATAGATACCGAACTGATTGCTGTCAGCGAATTAAAAAGGAAATGTGGATTCACCTGTTCCTGCATTCCTAGCACACGTAATTGAAGCTCCGTCTCATTTGCCAGAAGCAGTTTATCCTTTGACTCTTTCATACGTTCCATCAACTGCATATATTTATTCTGGAGCAACACAATCTCATTTACATCACATTTATGAAGCACCGGAACCTGATCCACTTCTTTCACCTGGTCCATATCCTCAGCGAACTGAAGAAGCGGCTTTGTCATTCTCTTAATGGTCACAAACAAGATAACAAAAACAATAACCATAACCATCAGGCTCATTCCCAACACCATGTACAAAGTCATACGCACTGGTCGCATAAACATTTCTTCATCCTGCAGAACAGCAACGGTCCACCCGGCACTTTCCACAGCTTTATACACTTCCATCTGCGGTTGGCCTTTTTCGTCGATTCGATAAATCTCTTCTGTCTGAAGTTGATTAATCCTATCATAGCTAACAGATAGATTTTCTTTTATCTCCTGCGGAAATATCAGATTTCCCTCCTGATCAAATACCACCGCCGTCACCCCAGTATTATCTGCACCGCTTTCCAGAATTTCATCTATCACACGGCTGTTTTCCTGTACCTCTATCACCCCTACCTGTTGAAATTGATATGCCGTAGCCGTAAAAGTTCTTACAAGAGAAATGACATTCTTTTCTTCTAGCGTTTCCCACTCATCTTTATGCGGACCAAGCACCTTGTATTTTCCATCTTTATTCTCATCTACCTTCCACTGCTCCTTGCCTGCAATCTCTTGGATGATCGATACTCTTGGGGAATATCGAAGTCCTACATAAGAACTTTCTGAAAAAATATTAATGGTCTGTATCTGCCTTGCCGGCGAATTGAAAGTCCACAGAATATCCCTCGCTATTTTTCTATCATCGGGATTATAATCAAAATAATTCTGTCCTTGATACTCCTGTGCATCTAGGAACATTTTCTGGAGAGTCTGGCTGGCAAGGAGCTGACTAGAAACCGAATCCATCTTCTGGATTACGGAATGGATCTGTTCCGATATATTATCGGCTCTTTCACACAAATATCTCTCCGCTTCCTCTTTTTTCTCTGCCGCCGCCCATGCATACAACATCCCAGACAGCAATACAATCAGAAGAACCAGAAACGCAAATATTCCCAGAAGCATCCTTGTCCGCAGATTCCCCAATCTTTTCAAAACACTTCACCCTTTCCGGCTAACTTTTGTTATCACCTGCGGCTAGCGGCCGCAAACCGTAACTAACTTTTCACAGCACCTGCTGTCATACCTGAAATTATATATTTTTGCCCAAAAAGATACAATACCAAAAGTGGGAGGACTGTGATAATAATATCCGCAAATACCAGGTTCCATGAAGAAGCATGTGCCCCATAAAAGTTATAAACCGTCAACGGCAGCCCCCACTTATCACTGGTGGCAAAATACAACGGAATCTGTACTCCATTCCATGTACCTACAAAGTTTAGAATTAGTACAGTCATGGTAACCGGCTTTAACAATGGAACGATAATCTGGAAAATGAGCCGAAAGGGTGGACATCCATCCAGAGCCGCCGCTTCATCCAATTCTCTTGGAATCGTCTTCATAAAGCCTGTATATAAGAAGATTGCCATGGGGAATCCATACGCGGCCGACACCAGGATCAGTCCCAGATAAGTATCTAAAAGGTTCAGTGTATCTAGTACAAGATAAGTCGGAATAAATGCCAATGGGATGATCAACCCGCACAAGAAAATATAATAGCAAACCGTTGCGAGCCTGCTGCTAGAACGTGCAATGGCAAATGCTGCCATCAACGATACCGCAAGTACGATAAGAACAGTTCCCACCGACAGGACCATACTGTTAAAAAAAGCTTTCAATACACTTGCATTTTCGAAGACCTCCGCATAATTGGAAATCAGCCATTCTTTTGGAAAGGCCACAGCAAAATGTGCCGCTTCTTTTTTCTCTTTGAAAGAATTTACCAGTACCATCCAGAGAGGTGCCACAAAAACAGCGGCAATCGCAAGGGTTACAATATAATATACTATTTTACCCATATATTTTTTCAACATCAGAATTCCACCTCCCTCTTCCTCATAAACGATGTAACACCAAAGGTCAGTATAATCACCAATAATGTAGTGAAGAGACCAACAGCCGCGGAATATCCAAGATATCCGTTGCCAAAACTCTTATACAGATAAGTACTCAAAACCTGCGTGGCATCTGCCGGACCACCGTTGGTGGTTCCATAGACCTGCTCAAACACTTTAATTCCTGATATGATACTCAGCATCAAAGATACATTGATCGACTGGAGCATCAGCGGAATCGTAATATAAATCCTTTGCTGAAGTGTGGAAGCTCCATCTATCTTCGCTGCTTCATAATAGTCCTCCGGTATTGCCTGCAGTCCTGCCAAAAAGATACACATACACATTCCTGCCTGCTGCCAGATTTCCATCGCACAGATAGCTTTCATTGAAAATCTTACATCGAACAGCCAGTCCTGGCAAAGAGCTCCTAACCCTATACACTTCAAGAAAGAGTTCAGCAATCCGTTTGTCGGATTATAAATAGACTGAAAGATGATTGCAACCACAAGCGCGCTGATTGTAATCGGAAGAAATACCATTCCCCTGAGTAGACTGTTATACTTTGTCGTCTTGTTTACAATCAATGCCATGACAAATCCGACTACATTTTTACCGATTACCGTCACTATAGCAAAGAAAAAAGTGTTTTTAACGCAAAGCCAGAAATTGGGTTCGTTAAACAATCGTTTAAAATTGTCAAAACCATTGAATTTCATATCGTCGAAATTATAAATTGTCCAATCTGTAAATCCCAGCGCAAAGCTTGCCAGATTTGGTATAATGAAAAATATCATAAATATGATCATTGCCGGAAGAACAAATTTCATTGAATAATATCGTTTTTCAAGTCTTTTCATAATATCCCCGCTTTTCTAGAATCCTTCAATCTGCCTTGCCTGCGCATCCGCTGCATATGCACTGTACCATGATTCCAATGCCTCATCTACCGTTTTTCCCGAAAACAGCCCTTGTATCTGCTCACTGAACGCTCCATAAAACGGCTCCAGTGATGTTTCTCCATCATATGAATTATTATTAAATGTTCCATAACGTGGCATTGTTTCCGCATACCCTAGCATTTCCTCGTTGAATGGGTTTGCGTTCAGTTCAAATTCCAGATCCTCATAAGGTGCTGCTCCTGGGTTAGAATCATAATACACAGTAAGAGGCTCCTCTGAAAGAACTGTATTCACAAATTCTTTTGCAAGCTCTACGCGGTCACCGCCTGACGGAACTGACAGATAGTTTGTAGCCGAATCAAAAAGCACATATCCTTCATCCTCATTATCCCAGAGCGGAATATAAGACATGCCAATATCGGCAACCTGGTCTGGATAGCCATCCTTCAAAGTTCCATATGTATTATCCATCTGGGCATAAAACGCACATTCACCATTTGCCAATGCCTCAAGACCCATATCATTTGCAGCCGACATATAATCTTCGTTTACAAATTCCTGATCCCGAAGAGAAACCGCGTTTTCCCAGATTTTTTTTAGTTCTGGAATATCAGCCGGTTTAATCTGATTTGTAACAAGACCCTCAATCAGTTCCGGATGATCCACAAACACTGTTGTCATAGCACCAAGAATCAAAATCTGCGCCGTCCACGTCTCTTTATTGGAGATATATACAGGAGTATAACCTGCGTCCTTTATCTTGGCACATGCTTGCATAAATTCATCATAATTCTTCAGCGGCATCTCCACTTTGCAGTCCTCAAGAACCTTTTTATTATAGAGAAGCCCCATATTTGACTCTCCGCCCAACGGTGCTTTTAATACATTTCCATTTTCATCCACACAAAGAGGCTTAGTTGTACTCGTAATCTTATCTGTCCATTCCCCTTCCAGTGGAGCCAAATCTTTTGATGACACATCTGTTACACCAAAATTATGTAAAATTACATCATTCGCGTTTCCTGTAGAAAGCTGAGTATTCAGTACATTCAGCATCTGATCGTCTGGGATGACATCGTATTCCAATGATATTCCCATAATTTCTGCTGCTTTTTCCAGAGAAGGTTTGATAGTATCTGCGCCAAAATCACCTGAGCTCATCATAATACGCAATTCACTTTCTCCCCCGCTCTTTTCGTTCTCTTTTTTCTCACTGCTGTTGTTTCCGCAGCCCGCAAGGCTGCCTGCAGCCAATGTCATAGCCATAATGAATGCTATTGTTTTTTTCATCTCTCTTTTCTCCTTCTTTCATAAAATTTATGACGTCACATCTATTTGGGATATGCTTATTATATCTTTTAGGCTTCAAAGATAAAATGGAGAAACCATTGAAAAAAAATGGATGTTCTTTCATTATTTGTATATAGTCTATGGATCAAATGTCCTTACAATAGTAGAAACACCTCGGAAATTCAGGATTTCCGGGGTGTTTCTATTTAAGCGCTTTATTCTCTTTCTACTATTCCTTGCCCTTCCGATATATCAAAAACATCGGTACTCCAACCAACAGGATTCCACCTATCACATTTCCCAAAGTAACCGGAAGTAAGTTCTGCAGACTCCCCCATCCGTTTAACGAAGCCAACTGCTCCGAAGAAATTCCATAAGCCTCCTGCGCTTTCATAACATATTGCGGATTCATAGCTGCCATGATGCCCGCAGGAATGTAAAACATGTTAGCCACGCAATGTTCGAATCCCCCAATCACAAACGCCATGATCGGGAAAAAAATCGCCCATACTTTTCCCGCAATATCCTTCGACGCAGCAGCCATCAGAACCGCAGCACATACCAGGATATTGCACAGGATTCCCGATGTAATTCCTTTCATCGGAGAAAGTCCGACTTTCCCAATCGCTACCTTTATCGTGTAGGCTCCAAGAAGTCCGCCGGAATAGTCCATATTTCCACTAAGTACCAACAATGCAGCAATCAAAAGAGCACCCGCCAGGTTACTAAAATAAACAATCACAAGATTTCGGAGCATCTTATTCCATGATATCCTTTTTTCCAAAGCTGCAATCACAAGCAGGCAGTTTCCTGTAAAAAGCTCTCCGCCCAGAAGAACAACCATCATCAATCCCACTGGAAAAATCGCGCCTGACAAAGTCCGGCTAAGCCCTACGTCCGCAATGTTGTGTGCCGCCGTACTTGCCGCCGCACCGCCAAAGGCGATAAAAGCACCTGCGAACATACCCGCCAGAATCATTTTTCCTGTAGAAAGGGAAACCTTTCCTTCTGACGCTTTGATATTCGCCTCAATTACCTCTGCCGGACTGTTAAAATATTTTTCGTTCTGCATCTTTTGTCCTCCTATCGTTTTTTGTAACCACATACAACGCAAGTAATCGACTACTTAACCGCCATCTGCAAAGCAAATTTTTAATACACGAAATTCCCACACCTTTTCATAATCAAATCAACCAAACGGGTACATACCAGTTTTTTTCATCGGTCGGAAGCAGGTCATTTGCCATGCATACAACACTCCCTGTTCCGATTTCTACTTTCAGACTTTCCAACCCGCTCTGCTTTTCAGTTTTCACTACAGGGTCCAATACATGAAAATTTTTGACAGCCGTTTTGCCGGGAGAAGCAGCTTTTTTAATCTCTATAGGAGATAAGATGCCGTTTTGGTAAATCAAAAGGTCAATCTCTTTTTGGTCTTTATCCCGGTAATAAAAAACGGGCGGCTCCTTGCCCGCATTCAGATAACTTTTATAAATTTCCGAAAACACATAGCTTTCAAAGAACGCCCCGGACATTGCGCCTTTTTCAAGCACTTCGGGGCTGCCCCATTTCAAAAGCCAGGCTGCCAGCCCGGTATCTAAAAAATGGAGCAGCGGCATTTTTACCGCTCTTTTCAGTGCATTGTTATGATAAGGCTGCACCAATGCTGCAATATGTGATGATATTAAGATGGACATCCACTTCTTCGCTGTAGGCGCTGAAATTCCGGCTGCATTTGCCAATTCTTCATAAACAACAGGTTTCGATGTCTGCGCCGCGGCAATCGTCATAAAATTGTAAAACTGCATCTCATCAGCAACCTGCGCCAAATCACGGATATCTCTCTGTAAATACGTATTAACATACGAACTGTAGTAGATTTCCCAATCTATACTTCCCTCCGTATAAAGTTCCGGCATTGAGCCCCTGAAAATACGTTTGTAAATCTCGTTCAATCCTCGCGGCTTTGCTACATTCAGCCTCTCCATCAAACGACTGGCATCCGTAGAAAACGGCTCGCTTGGAACCTGATAGATTTCCGAATCAGAAAGACCCAGGAGCTTGAGGATTCCTACACGCCCCGCCAGGCTTTCGCTGACATTTTTCATGAGTTGGAAAACCTGCGAACCAGTAAGCCAGAAATCTCCTTTTCGTTTCGAGCGGTCCACACTCATTTTTATATAGGGAAACAGCTCTGTCGCATATTGAATCTCGTCAATCAATACAGGAGGTGTATACCTCTGCATAAATAAAGCCGGGTCGTTCTTTGCCAGATACCGGATATCCGGATCATCCAGGGTTACATACTTTCGCTCCATCCCCTGTTCCCGCTGTATCTCTGATAATCTTTGAAGCAATGTTGTTTTTCCCACCTGTCTGGGACCGGTCACCAAAAGCACAGGAAACATATCTGATATACGCATAATCGTATCTTCTGCAGCTCTTTTAATATATGTCATCTTAATCCCTCCTCTCATCCGGCGGTAATTCTGTCTAATCTAAATTATGATTTTATTATAGACATGTACTTTTTCATTGTCAATATACTATTGATATAAGCACCATAATTGTTTTTTGAATGTTACAGTTCACTCGTCATCTGTTATCTGGATAAGTTTGTGCTTGCACAAGGACTTATCCAGATGGCAGATGACGAAGGGAGCGCCGGTTTATGAGCAAAAATAGCCGCAATGCGGCGGAAAAGCATCGAAGATGCGTTTTGCGAATGGCGCGGAGTGAACTGTAACTTTTAAATGATGTTTTATGTATATAAAAATTTCTTGTATAATTACAACTCAAAAATTATATAATATAATGCAAAGATATATTAAAATTTGTACTTTTTTGCATTACACTGCAAAAGCTTTACTTTTTTCTCAACTTATTGTATAATTAATGCAATATATTTTATAGTAACCAGATTATGAATCTGCAAATCAAATTAGTGACAAAAATATCCGGAGGAGACAAGTATGATACAAAGAAAAGAATACCTGGAAGATCTCATCCATTTACGCGAAAAACACCTGATTAAAGTTGTCACAGGAATCCGCCGCTGCGGAAAATCCACCCTGTTTGAACTTTTTCAGGAACATCTTTTACAGAATGATGTAAAATCGGAACAAATTATCGCATGCAATCTTGAGGCCGGAGAATATACCGATATTGAAGACAGCCACGCCCTATACACGCTTATTGCAGGCCGGCTTTTACCTGACAAAATGAATTACATTTTTCTGGATGAGGTGCAGCGGGTCACCAATTTTCAAAGAGCTGTAGACGCCTTTTTTGTCAAAAAGAACTGTGATGTATATATTACCGGTTCCAACGCCTATCTATTGTCAGGAGAGCTTGCAACCCTTCTGTCCGGCCGCTATGTGGAAATCAAAATGCTGCCGCTGTCATTTAAAGAATTTTTATCCGCTCATCCGGCGGACAGCAGCAGAGAACGGCTGTATCAGGACTATATCCATAACAGTTCTTTTCCCTATGCCCTGGAACTGAAACGTCCCAAAGACATACGCCAATATCTGGAAGCCATCTACGATTCCATTGTATTGAAGGATATTATAACGCGCCGGCGAATCAATGATGTGGATATGCTTAAAAGCGTTACTCGATTTCTTTTCGATAACATCGGCAACTTGTGTTCTACGAAAAAGATTGCTGACACCATGATCTCAGCCGGAAGAAAAATTTCAGTCCATACCGTAGAAAATTATCTGGAATCCCTGACAGAGAGCTTTATCTTCTACCGGGCAGGACGTTACGATATCAAAGGAAAGCAATATTTGAAAACCGGAGACAAATACTACGCCGCAGATATCGGACTGCGCTACAGCGTTCTTGGTAATAAAAGCGCCGATAACGGTCATATTCTGGAAAACATTGTATATCTGGAACTGCTGCGCCGTGGATACGAGGTTTATGTCGGCAAGATTGGCTCTGCAGAGGTTGATTTCATCGCTATCGGAGAGGAAGGCGAAGAATACTATCAAGTCGCTTATACCGTCATTGATGCGGATGGTAAAACACTGGAACGGGAGTTGGCTCCATTGGATGCCATCAAGGACCACAATCCAAAATATCTTCTGACCATGGATTATGGTCCGGTGATTTCCCACAACGGCATACGTCAGATTTATGTGTTGGACTGGCTGAGTAAATAAATCTTGATTTTTGGCTTTTCTCATGCTATACTCATACTCGTTGCAAAGCCTAAGGCTCGTGTGTTCGAGACCTTCCACACGTAAAACAAAACTAGAGGAGAAAAAATCATGAAAGAAAAGCAAACCTTGAATGTGCAATTCATTGCACAGGCAGCGATGATTGCTGCCATCTACGTGGTGCTGACACTTGTCTTTGCACCTTTCAGTTACGGAGAAGTACAGGTCCGTATCTCAGAAGCCATGACCATCCTTCCGGCATTTACTCCGGCAGCAATTCCCGGATTATTCATCGGATGCCTGCTCAGCAACATCCTCGGCGGATGTATTATTCCAGACATCATTTTCGGAAGCCTGGCAACACTCATTGGTGCTGTATTTACTTATATGCTGCGCCACTATAGCCGTTTTCTCGCACCTGTGCCGCCGATTTTAGCGAACACCCTCATTGTTCCATTTGTTCTGCGGTTCGGATATCAAGTTCCCCTTCCGATTCCATTTATGATGCTGACCGTAGGCATTGGGGAAATCATTTCCTGCGGTGTGCTTGGAATGATCATCTACGCAGCACTCTACCGATATAAAAATGCAATTTTCAAAACTGCGGCATAAATCGAATACTTTTTTGAGAAGCAAAATATATTTTTCATAAAACAGAATACTACTTATAAAAATAACCGCTCTGCCATACTGTATTTCATTACAGCACAGCAGAACGGTTATTTTATTCCCGCGAAGCAACGAGCCAGGTGACTGCTTACAGGCATTTAGCGACTGCCGCGAGGGTCAAAAACCCCGCAGCAAGCTTCGGTTTTTTTGACTTAGTATTTTAAAATATACTATCTCTTATCTCACATACCCAATAAACGTATTTCCGCCTCCGGCAGCCATCGCCTCCATCTGCTCCATAGGCACCGTAAACTCACTCCCATTATCCGGGTCCACATAAGTTACGGTCTCCATATCATATCCTGTCAGAAGAATCGCATGGCTGGCATCTGTCATCGTAATCACCGGCAGACCTTTGCTGATAATATACAACACTTGGCTTAGCGTACATCCGGTCAGATTGACACGTTTCGCCCCAAACTGCTCCATATACTGTGTACATGCTTCCATGGACGCCTGTCCTTCCGCCTTTGCAAATGCCATCGTATCTGTATAATATACCAGATCCCGGTTTCCTTTCTCCCATATGTAAGACTGCTCCGAAGAAATGACCACACCGGAAATCTGTTCTGCCTTCTGGATTGCATAGGCCGCCCTGTCATATATAGCCTCCAATTTTCCCACACCATAAACATAATATTTATCTGTCTTGACTTTATCATCAAAGGAAATGGTAATCGGTGTGTCCTCCATCACCTGCTTTGGACGCAATATCCTTGGAGTCAAATCATCAATGCCGTCCGCCAGCACAAGCCTCATCTGCTTTTCTTTCAGAACCGTGGCAAATGTTTCCAGAGTCACCTTTGTTTCTTTCCGTTCTTCGTTATTTGTCACATAGTCCTGAGGCATTCCCGTATAGACATTCTCACTCCTCGAAAGACGGTTCAGCGTCATCAGCCCTTTTTCAATCAATATATCTGATAAATATACCCCCTCCTGCGCATAGGTCTTCACAACTTCATTGGACGTATTACGGATTTCCAGTTTGTACATCGGTGCAATCGCATCTCCTGCCACCGTCACTCCCTGGTCCGCTGTCCGCAGATAGCCGCAGACAAAATCATTGTACACAAACCCCAGCGGACGAATCGCCATATCCGGAACCGATGACTCCTGAGAATCCGCATTCTGGGTAAACCGGAATATGGGATTTCCGCTCTCCGCGTCCTCCGCCGGAGCAGCCTCCACCGTGTAAGAATCCCCATTTGCCAGATTCAGCACCCGAACCTCTGAAGCTGTATTCAGCTCTCCTTCGGGCTGAAAAGCCATCAAATGTCCGTCATCCGACACCACATACTGGCCTTCCGCTAAATCCGCCGCCAAAATCTCCTGTTTTCCATGCTCCAAATCGATCTGATATAGTGAACCGCCGGCAAGAACATAAAGCAGATGCTGTTCCTGATTATAGTATACCATTTTCCCAAGCTCATCCTCTGCGATTGCAAATGCCTTCGTACTTGGGATAAACGCCTTCTCCTCCACAGCATTATTTGCAATATCAAAATAATAGACATTGACGCCGACCTGCCCCTCATGTTCCCCACGGTTCATATATCCATATACTGCAAATGTGGTATTTCCCTTACTGTCTACGCTGATAATCCGAATCTCATGCTCATCATTGCGGCTGCGCGCATCAGACCCTTCCATATTTGCAAAGCTGAAAACTAATGAAAGCTCATTTTCTTTTTTATTGTATGTCCACAAATCCCGGTCCTGGACAAAGGAAACCACGGTTCCCTTTGCATTTGCCTCATAGGCCACATCCGAATCCGACATTCCAAGCAGGATTCCGCCGTCGTACAAGACCTGTTTATCCCCATTGAACACCTGATTCATCGTTCGGTTATAGTCCAGCAGATACATCTCATCCTCGCTGCACCTGACCCGGAAGAATTCCCGGACATTGAATGTCTCTTCCTCCTCCGAATCGCCCATGCAAGTCACCTGATACTTTGCAAGCAGAGAAGTATAAGTGCTGTTGCTCTCCTTGATGCTCCACTCCACATCCGTAGACACCTCCGGCTCCAAATCACCCCAACGGACATGAAACAGATTGGAATGGATGCTCACTGTCTGCAGCGTCGTATTGTCACCGGTATCATCCGGTTCCAGATACCAGTTCAATTCCTCCTCTCCCGACTTTGTAAATGTATTTTCATGGAACTTCATGGCAAAATTCATACATTCTTTCACAGACAACTCGTCCTGCCACTCAATCCTTGTATAATAAAAGACCTCTTTGGGCGCATCTTCTCCCACCCGCAGGGCTATACGCAGGACCGCCTCCGAAATTCCTTCCGGCAGGGCGCCGTCCAAATCCAATGTGACCTGCTCCTGGGACACTTCCTTTACCGCACCCTGCAAATAAGGTTCCTCTCCGTTCAGGGAATATACTTCATACCGGATTCCTGCGATTTCCTGGCCTTCTGCCTCCAGGTACATATCCAGCCTTCCGCTGCTGTCAATCGGAGTAATAGTGTCCCGCATCGCCGTAATGTCCATCTCATTCACATATCCGGCCAATGCATTAACCTTCACTCCTTTTACATCAAATGCCACTCTGGGCAGACGGGAATCGCTCAGCCCGACTGTGATATCGTCTGTTCCTCTATTCAGTATGAAGCTGCTCACAATCAATGTTAAAAGGAACACCCCTATCAGGATTCCTATTTTTTTCCATCTGTTCCTGCGCATATATCTATCCCCTTGTATTGTCAATCTGTGCAGCCAAATCACCTGCACTCAAAATATTCTTTATGGTAAGGAAATGTCCTAAAAGACATGGGACAAGTATAGCACAATGCGGAAAAAATTACATCTGTTTTTCATTTGTTTCACAGATGTTTCAAAAATATCTGATTCAAACCGTTTTCAATATTCCAACTGGTACATCCGCAGGGAGCGGCATGGCGCAGAGCTCCTCCCATCTCTTCTCCCCCTTTAAGAAACCAAACTTTTCTTCATCCTGGAACCCTTTTATCAAGCTGCTCTTCAGTTCCTTCAAAAATCCTTCATCGAGCTCCTTAAATGTCATATGTTCATACAGCGGCGCTCTGCGAAAGTTTCCCAGGGCCTCCACACTCGAAAGCATCTCTTCCATGTGTTTTAACACAGACTCCGCATCCTTCTCTTCAACCGCTAAGTCAAACCCACAGTAAACTTCATAATACCGCCCCATCTCAAAGAGCTTTGCCAGTTCCCTCTGCTTTTGTACAAAGAAATGTGCCTTTGCCTTATCCTTTTCCTGCATGGCAAGAAGATACATTCCATTGAGTACTGCGCTCAGAGACTGATATGCAGCAAAGAGCAGTTCTTCATATGCCTTATAAGCTTCCTGCACTTTGCCCATCTTCTCATAAATCTGTGCCTGTCTCCTCTTCCTTTCCGGATTCTGCTTTGAAAAATATTCCAGATACTTCTCCGCTTCCTCAAACTGCTCCTTCCTCATATAAAACCCAAATAAAGAGTCTGCCGCATGGTACCGGACTTCCTCATCCGTACTTTTCAGCGCCCTCTGATAGCAGCCGCAGATATACTCGTCATATTTCTCCGGCTCCGGAATTTCCTTTACGATACGCTGTGCATCAAGAATCAATGCAAGCTGCCAAGCGAGCTGCTCACTGTTAGGATATTGCTCCATTTTTTTCTTCACCCACCGGAATATCTCCTCATACTCTTCATTCTTCAGCTTTTCATCTACTTCCCTGACAATCCCGTTGATTTCTTCTGAGGTAATCTCCTCGTGAAATGACAGCAGTATATCCAGTGAAATACCCAGCAGCCTTGCAATCGGAGCAAGCAGCATAATATCCGGGAGAGAATTTCCATTCTCCCACTTATTCACTGCCGGAGCGGTCACTCCAAGGCGCCTGGCCATCTCCTCCTGTGTCATATTCTTGTCCTTTCTATATTTTCGTATAATCTCACCTATCTGCATTTTAAAAACGCCTCCTCTGTTTTATAGTCATCGTTCTGTTTTGCATCGGCCTTTGCTGATTCCAGAATAGCAGATATTGAGGGATTACACAATTGAACAGAAATTAAATATTGTTCAAAAAAATTAACTGCCGGTTTATACAAACCGCTCCTCCCCGCTGCAACAAACCTACTTTATCAGCATCCGCGATTTTGTACATTTTACCTATAGATATTTTTATATAAAATGGATATAATAAAATAAGAAATTGCATAATTTCTTATTTTCCCGCGACTTATCAGCGGCTAATAAAAGGATAAGGTTTAAATATTTCCCGCGACTTATCAGCGGCTAATAAAAGGATAAGGTTTAAACGAACTATCCCGCTATGAAGTGGGATAGTTTTTTTCAAAGGAGAATAATGCAAAAAGGATATTTTTACTTTCTTTCAGATGAATACTATAAAAAATTTGACAGCGAAAAACTAATGACAAACAAAGAATTGGATGATGGTGAAGCACATAACCGCCCCTGTTACTATTCCTTTCAGGACGATTATGATAAACAAATATTTTGGATGATACCTGTTTCATCGCAAACGGATAAATATTTAGCTGAGTATCATAAAAGTATGGAAAAATATAATATATGCGATACTATAAGTTTTGGTTACTTAAAAGGTGACTTTACTGCCTTTCTTTTGCAAAATATGTGTCCCGTAACGTCTAAATATGTATTGAACCAATATCTTTATGCAGATTCGAAAAAGCCTGTACATATACCTAACGATTTAAAAAAAGAATTAAATGCCAAAGCAAGGAAACTTTTGAGATTATCCAAAAAAGGGAACAAACTGACCTTTACAAATATTCTTAAAATGCGTGAGGAATTACTTTCTGAACTCCAAGAAAAATCTTCATAATATCTGGATATCAAAAGAAAATTCCCTCACTAAAAAACCGGGAAGTGTGCTCATTATACAGCCTCCCGGTCTTTTTTTACCTATCAAACTCAATCGTCACCTTAAACAAATCTCCATCCAGATACAAATCAAACTTCCCACCCTGCATCTGGGTCAGGCTCTTTGCTATGGACAGCCCCAGCCCGCTTCCTTCCGTACTCCGGGACACATCCCCCCGGATAAACCGCTCGGTCAGTTCATCCGATGAGAAATTCAAAGGCTGCTCCGAAACATTTTTTAAAGAAAACCAAATCTTCTTTTCCTCCACCTTCAAATCCGCATACACCCTGGTTCCCGGCATCGCATACTTTGCGGCATTGTTAAAAATATTTTCCAAAACCCGCCACATCCGACGCCCATCCACATGAATCACCGCCGGTCCTTCGGGAAGGGAAGCAATGACCGTCAACTGCTTTGCCTCCATCTTTTCCGAAAATTCCCCGATGGTCTGGTTCAGCATCTCTACCAAATCTACATCCATATATTCCAATGTGATATTCCCGCTGCTCACCTTGGACGCTTCCACCACGTCTTCGGTCAGCGTTTTCAGGCGCTGTGCCTTCATTTCCAGTATATCCAGATACCCTTTCACCTTCGGGTCCTCAAAATTCTCTCGTTTCAACAGGTCCACATAATTAATGATAGAGGTCAGCGGCGTCTTAATATCATGCGAAACATTGGTAATCAAATCCGTCTTCAGCCGCTCATCCCGTATGCTTTTCTCCACCGCCATCTGCAGGCCGTTCCCAATGTTGTTAAGATTCTCTGCCATATCCTGATAATCCCCCCCCTGCCTCACGTTCAGCGGAAGCTTATAATCCAGATTGCCGGAAGAGATTTCATGGATGCCTTCCTTAATCCGTTCCTTGGCAATGGCGTCCCGTATCAGCAGATATGCCGCGGCTGCTTCCGACAGCAGCATCAAGAACACACAGACGAGAGGTGTTCCGTAGATTGCTACGGCAAACCAATGGGTCAGCACCACTGCGGCAAATACCAGGAGCATCTTCCACAGTACCCGGCGGTGACTCCAAAATGACTGCACATGCTCAGAGACAAAACGCCAAACCCTGACTGCCCATGTAAGAAGCATTTTCAAAATACTGTCCTTCCAAAGTGTACCTCCTTTAAGCCGGCGCACCAAAGACAGATATCCAATCAAGAAAAGAATTGCGCTCAAAACCATATACACGGAGATAATGAGAACATCTTCCTCTGTCATATTAAATCCGTAGTAATAAATATGGGATGAGTATAAGCCATTCTGGCTATAGTAGGCATAATTCTTCGTCCCCACTCCGCCCCAGGCGTCAAGCAGAATCATGGTAAGCAAAAGCCAGGTTCCTGCTGTCAACACTGCGAACAATTCTGTTTTCCAGCGGTCAAAGAAGTTCAGGTACAACTCATTCCCCTCATCCGCCTTTCGTCCTGCAATCATCGTCAGCCAGATGATTGCCATAAGGAACAAGGGCAGAGATATCATCAGTGCTTTCTTCGCATCGTCTATATAAGGGTCAAACTCATGATAGCTTTTTGCCGCCTCATAGAAAATATCTTGAATCGGATAGCTAGTATCCACCGCAGCCAACGCCAGATAATCGCCGCCTAAAATCTCCTGCCCATTCACAGGACTGTACCAGTCTACTGCCTTCACGTCCAGATTACTTTCAAATGCATTCAGCTTCGGTCTCACAATGATATACCGGATATCCTTGTTATCCGTAAACTTTGCCAAATCACTTTCTACTTTTTCATAATCCGCAAAAACACTGTTATTCGTGTAAATCGTCTTTTTCTCATTATTTACAAACAAATAAGTAAAGTTTGTATTTCCCTCCGTCCACAGAGTCGAAAAGTCTTTATAATTCTCATATTCTGCACGAATCCGATTCATCGACGTCCGTATATTCTCATATACATTCATCAGATTCCCATTGAGTTCCGGCATCTTGTTCACCACTTCCAGGATGTCCTTCGCACCATCCGGAGCATAATATTCCTTCAGGGCGTCCCCGTCGTAAGTCCAGACGTCCTCATACTTCGTGTCACCGTCCCACAGGGTAAGGTTCCGTTCCTCATCATAGAGATAGCCTTCCTCCAGTTCCTCCAAAAACATCTCCCGTTCATCGCTGTCATCCGTCTCCAGCCTCAGGCTGCCGTCTGACACCATCTTTTTAAAATCACTCAGCCAGTAATAGTGGTATGTGTCGTTTGCTTTCCGGCAGACAATAATCCGGTCGTCATACTCATAAATATCTCCCTTGCTCCCCCACTCTACAAGTTCCCCAACGGTGTATGCAAGCCCGGAGATATTTTCCCCGGAAATCTCATAGGAACTGCTCTCCCCCGCAGAACTGTCATCCACATAGGGACTGACGCCCTCTGCATATTCCATCACATCCACCAGTTTGTCCGGGTCATATTTCCCGTCTGTTTCCAACATCTCACTTCGATTATACGCATACAGCATTTCGGTGGTAGCGGAATGCATCAGGTTCTCGAAGAAATCACTCTCCTCAAAGGCTTTTGTTTCCCCAAAAACAGTATCGGACGATAATGTCGACGCGACCCCTGTCACCAGTACCAGACTGACTGCCGCAACAGCCGGGGTTACGATTGCAATCATCACCAATATAATCTTTGTAAGCGGCTGCTTATACCAATTCTTCATTTTCGGCTCCTTTCCTCGATTTATAATCCCTCTGCGAGTCTGTTCTTAGATACAGACAGCTCCCGTATCCTTTTTCATAGGAGTTCTGGCATTCCCCGCATTTACATCAGACTCTACAAGGCTCAGTATTGTCGTCAGCCCCTATGGGACTCAATCTTCTCAATCTTATATCCCACGCCCCACACAACCTTCAGATATCTGGGGTCCTTTGGATTAATCTCAATCTTCTCTCTGATATGACGGATATGTACGGCTACCGTGTTGTCTGCACCGATTGCCTCTTCATTCCAGATAGCTTCATAAATCTGACCTATGGAAAATACTCTCCCCTGGTTTCTCATCAGCAGTTTCAATATATTATACTCAATGGGAGTCAGCTTCACCGCTTCACCGTCAACCGTAACTTCTTTCAAATCATCATTCATTCTCAACCCGCCGGTCTCATATATCGTATCAGAACTCTCCTTTGCCGTACCGCCAAGCTGTGTATAACGCCTGAGCTGAGATTTCGCCCGCGCCACCAGTTCTAACGGGTTAAATGGCTTCGTCACATAATCGTCCGCCCCTACATTCAGTCCCAGTATTTTGTCCACATCTTCCGATTTCGCCGACAAAATAATAATCGGGATACTGTGTTTCTCTCGAATCTTCAAAGTCGCGTGAATGCCGTCCAGTCTCGGCATCATCACATCCAGAATCAACAGATGGATTTCCTCTGTCTCCAAAATCTTCAACGCCTGCTGGCCATCATAAGCTTTCAGTATATGATACCCCTCCTGGCTCAAATAAATCTCAATCGCCTCAACGATTTCCTTATCATCGTCACATACTAATACATTGTACATTCCTCATCACCTCCCTTACAGTATACATGATAATCAGGAAAATTTAATATGAAGGCAGGAAATTTCTTAGGAAATTCTTAATTTGCCAAATCATAACTACAAAATAGGTAAAGACCCCGCAGCAATATGAGGTCTTTTACGTTCCATAACAAAACCGCCCCATTCCTGAGACGGTTTTACATTCTCCTCACAGCATAAGCATGCTGATATCCATTTTTCTGCCGGACAGATAATGGCCATAAGCCATTCTTGCCGGGATAAGCCTGACCTTGATATTCTGCAGACCAAGACCTGCAAACATATCCATAAGCACATCGCCTTTATCAACAATCTCATCACTTTCCGCAGGCATCAGAAAACAGTTCTTTACCGCGGAAAAACCATGCTCGTTGATAAACTGCTGATAAGCCAGCTGATATAAATACTGCTTTGTCACTGACTCAATTCCCGGCTGTGCTTTTGGCGTCTGTCCGGGTTCAAGCAGAGCATTATAATATTTGGCATCGAAAATAATAAACTGCCCGTCTGATATGCTGACCAGATCAGGAATCAACGTATCTTCCGCGTTTTTTCCCGATGCGCTCCAGAACGGCTTCTCTATCAAATCTATCAGCTTCATCCTGCGGTCATACCGGGGGTGCAATGGCTTTGGCAGCTGCAGGAAACCCAGACGTATATTGAGCCGATTGTCCATAATATCAGCACACACGCTTTCCCATACCCGATGAAAGCTGTTTGTTCCAAAAAGCGAAACCGCATCCGTGTCATGGAGACTCCCGCCATGCGCAATATACGCATACAGAGTTTTAAGCACCATCTGCTTTCTTGTGTTAAACTGAACATTCAGTTCATTTCCAATACGGTAGAGGATATACTCTCTCTCTCCAAAATCGTCAATTTCTTCATCGGACAGGTTAACCTCCACAATTTCAAACAAATCAAGAAGATCCGCGTCACGCAGTTCTTCTGATGCCATCGTCAGGACACACTCATGCAGCCTTTTAAAATAATCGTGATCATCATTAACCCGTTTCCGCGTCTGAAGCTCCACATAATATGGTCTGCCGCTTGAGAGCAGGGTAAATGTTTCATTAATCGTTTTATCCCAGAGGATTTCGCCGGAACCATTGCTCTCAATCACTTCTTCCGTGCTGCTGTAAGAACCATTCTCATAATAATCTGTCAGAAGGAACAACAGCACAGCAAGCAGATTAAATGCATGACTTTCGCTGCTGTCGTTATACATGCGGATAATCTGCTCCTTTGAGTTATATTTCTCCAACACCTTAAGCACCTGGCGCAGTTCATCTTTTGGCTCACTGACGTTCATCAGATATTTGGGATAACATTTCAATACCCGCCCTGCCACAGCAATGACACCTACGAATGTAATCACATACAGATAAGCGTCTTCGCCAGGCGCTACATCTGCGACTTCGATATCCTCGTCAATCAAGTCCGACAATTCTTTCTGACGGGCAGATGCAAGAACAGCCTTAATAATCCCATATTCCTTCAGCTTACGGATCACAGGAATCACCTTTTCCTCAGAGCATTGTAAAATGCCGCACAACTCCTTCTGCGTGTACCTCTTTTGTTCTCTAAGATACCTGGAAATCATAATATCAGACCTCCTGATCCGTCAGTTCTCTCCCCTCAATCATCAGGTCAACCGGATCTGCTGCCATCACAATCTCCTGATTAAAAATTCGGATTCCTTTCAGTTCAAACTCCCGGCATATTTCCGAATATCTGCTGCTGTTCTCAGAACATCCCTCAAAAAGAGACGGCCGTTTTTGTCTCGCAGCATCTTCGAAAAGATACATGATCACCTTATTTTTGAATGCGTCAATAAACCGCCTGCTGTCGATTTCATCACCATTTTCAGGAACAACAATTCTTCTTGCAATAAAGTATGGACCAAGCTGCTTATCCTCGTTTATTTTCTGTTTCGCCAGATAATGATTGACTGCCTTACGAAGCTTGTTCCACTCCACCCGCTGTCTGTCTACGGTACCAAGGACAACTGTCTTTCCCCGAATGTCCGCATCATTGTCATCAATTCCAAGATAGGTAAAATCCCATCTTCTCTTGAATGCCGTATCCATTGGAAAGACACCCTGGTCCGCACTGTTCATAGTCGCCCAGATAAACATATTGTCAGGAATCCGGATTTTTGCATAGTCCTCCGGATTACCTCCAAGCTCCGAAGCCAGATATTTCCTGATATCCTCTGATGCCTGAATTGGGTATTCACTTGCCCCATCCTCATCACGGTCAAGAAGCTGAAATATATCACCGAATACTGACGCCGCATTGGCACGATTAATTTCTTCAATAATAAGAAGATACGGTCTCACATGATCTGTCCGTCCATTTTTCAATGCATTTACATACACACGCATAAACGGCCCCGGAACATACTCATATGTGATTGCATCTTTCCCCTCATTATCCTGACAAGGCACAGGCTTATATGTCCCTGCAAAATTAGCATAGGAGTAATCAGGATGAAATGTCACCCGCTCATAGTCTTCTTCATTATCGCCGCCCAGTAAATTTTTACGTTCCTTGTTAATCTTATAACTCTTTCCCGTACCCGGCGCTCCGAATATGATTCCGTTTCTGGGAAAATCGGAATCATATCCGGTAACAAATCTTATCGGAACAGCCGTTCCCTCCATCTCATTCTCTTCAGCTGCCTCCTCCTCCCCAAATCCCAAAAGCTGCTGCATATATTCATCGTATTCCTCCGGCGTCCCAATTCCTCCGGTAATCTCTGGCGAAGCTTCCTCATTCCCCATGGACGGCCTGTTATCATATTTCTCCAGATAATCCGCCAGTGCGTTTTTATGGACTACGGCTATGTATATACCCATCCGGTTCCGAATTCGTTCAAAATCCTTTTTCGGTTCATAATCGTTTGGAATAATAATCTGGTTGCCGGGGCCGCTCCTTACCCCTTCTTTTGTGCCGGAAATCCGTTCAATCACAGATTCCTGGCATTCCAGGCTGAAAATATAGTTCTCATATTTTTCAACCTGATTATTTACACCCACACAGAAGTATTTAAATCCATTGTTAATCGCATACTGCCAGGCGACGCCCCGCTCAAAGGCCCCGCTGTCTCTTGTGTCAAAATAATTTTTTGTATTGTCCTGCTTATGTACTAACGGATAAACAAACACTACGAACTTATCTCCATGCGAAGTTTCGAAAAGAAAACCTCTGTTCTTCGTATTCGGAATAGGCCTCTTTGTCATATTCAGATTCTTTGCATAGCGGTCGAATGCATCGATTGCTTTCTGTGTTGTATAAGCCACAGCTTACACCTCCTTGATATCACAACAATTCATTTGTTTCAATAACATCAGCGTGCTTTTCAATATTTTCAAATTCACCAATCAAAATATTTGAAAATTAGATTTATCTCTTCTATCCTTAGCAACTATTCAAAATGATAAAATGCATTCAATTTTTCAAAATACTCCTTTTCATTAAAATAAATATTTCTCTCATCCCATTTCTTAGTATCATCATAGATGGTAATAATTCTCTGAGTCGTATATAAGTTTGCAGCCAAAGCTCTCATTCCGGCTCCATTCTTTTTACCATTACCATTTATTTTAACTGAAAATGAACCATTACTAACAGATGCATTCAATTTTGCGGTCAATAATGCAAAATTCCCTAAAGATTTCACCGCTGAAGTTCTATTTTCCAAGAAGTGTTGCGTATTGTTTTTATCAACCATATTCCCCGCATCATCGTATGAATCTAGTTTCATCCATTCATCATTACTATGCCATTTTTGTGGCATAACATGCTCAAGAGTATATGCCTTTATATTTAAAGCATCCGCATACATCCCTTCATTCCCGTTTCTGTTCAACATTTCAATCAAGAACATTAGTAATAGTCCTTGTTTATTAGTAAATCTCCGAAATTTGTCTTTATATGTAATATTTGTTGCTGGAGAATCTTTCATGTACTGTTCAAAATAAAGCTGATCATTAAGTGCATTTATCAGACCTTCACAACATTGATTATAATTTTTGGTTGTTCCATCATAAATAAATCTTTGTAAGAAGAATCGTTCAAAGTTATACATTTTCTGTTCCAAATCATCTGCATTTTCCTTGAACAGTTTCAAAATGTATGGATTAAAAGTGGATGTCTCTAAATAATCCAGAATCAGTAATAACCGATTTTTATAATCACTCCAGATGAAATTATTCTGACTCTGATATTCTGTTTTATACTCATAATATACTTTAGCATACTCATACATTTCTTTGACAAACATATGCAAAGAATCATAATCCAGCTCATCAATATAACTTTTATAAGCATTGCATAAACCATGTATTCCTGTTGTCTTTTTTGCTGCGTAGAATTTAGAAATTATTGCAAAATCTTTTAAGAAACATTCTAAATGATCTGTTTTGATTCTTCCCAATGTAAATTCCTGATACCAAAAATCTTTTCTATTTTCAGCATAAAAAATTGAATCCCAATATTTATCATATATTTTGGTTATTTTATCAATTTTCGCCGAATCACCATTTGAATATTCCTTCATTTTTTGAAATATGTAGTTTTTAATTATATCTGAATTTGATAACGCTTTACCCAAACTATTAACTGAGTCAAAAATTTTTTGTTCATCATCTTTATCATCCAAAGTAATAAAAATCATACTCTTATTATGATTATATAATTTCAGAGCAAATTTTTTTGCCACATCTACTCCTGCATTAGAAAAGTATTTATAAAAGTATACATATGCATTTTCTATTGGATTATTGCTCAATGCTTCTAAATCGAGGGGTCTGTCTGCTTCTGCATCCATGATTTTTTCAAATGCAACTTTATCAATATTAGATGGAATCAGTCTCGTCAAAAAAATCTCGTTACCATCATTATCTATTTCAATATCATAAATTGCATTTTTCAAAAAACTAGATAATGTATCTGCAAATTTTATTCCTAAATCTAATAATGTTCTAACCAGAACATTAAATGTCGTAATTCTCTGCTGACCATCAATTATCAAAAAATTTCTTTCTTCATCAGTCCTAATTTTTTTCATAATTACGCTGCCGAAAAACGGCATTGTATTTCCAGGTGCATCTTGAAAGCTTTCAATTAAAGCTTCAAAATCATCCCCATTCCACACATAGGGTCTTTGGAAAAATGGAACCTCCATCCTTTTTGCTTCCGTTATCCATCTTAAAGCTTCGCTCGCTTGTCCATCCATTTCAATTTCTCCTCTTTTGTTTTTTCCATGCACCATGTACACCAAACAATCTATTTCAAGTATAGCACAAAGAAATCCACAGGAAAATACATCTTTCACACTTAAAATATGCATTTGCTTTGTAAGTAGGTAATAATCCGTACCTTGACAAAACAAAAAATCCCCCAGCAATTCGCCGGGGGAAGTTTCAACTTTTACTTTTTCAGTTTGCTATGACAGTTTTCTGGAATACTGGTGGACCATGGCAGAAGTTCCTTCATCTCATCCTTCTCTGGAAATGCGCCAAGATTTTTCATTTTTTCAAGCACATACGCCAGATAGTTGTAAGGCTTCAATCCATTCATAAGTGCTGTTTCTGTAATGCTGTACACAACCGCGCTTGCCTGCGCCCCACGTATACTTTTGGAAAACAGCCAGTTACGGCGGCCTATGGCAAAGTTTTTCAGGGCACGTTCCGCTGACGAGTTATCAATACTTAAATGCCCGTCCTCCAGATACCTTTTCAGATAGGTTTCCTGGTTTAGGGCATACAGAACCGCTTCTCCGATCTTAGAGGACCTGTCCACGGCATCCTCCAGAGTATGCAGCCACCCGAAAAAGGCCTCTAAAAGCGGTTTTGCCTGCTTTTGACGCTCCTGATACCGTTCCTCCGGTGACTTGTTACGGATCATCTCTTCGATCTTATAGAGCATCCCGATCCGCGCCATTGCCTGGTATGCAGTTGTTTCTTTCAGCTGCTCTTTGGTGAAGTCCTTTTTCAAAATAGTCAGGGCTTCCTCAAACCTGCGTCTCGCATGTGCCATGCATCCTGTTACAGTGATCCTTTCCGGGAGACTGTGATATACCTGGTATCCGTCACAGGTGAAATAACCGTGGAACTGGTCGCCAAGGAATCTGACAGGATGGTATCCGGCACGGGTCCTTTCGTATTGGAAAAGGACCATCCGGGGGGAGCCGCTGTATTCATCGGTAAGGTAGACCCACATCCAGTTCTGGGTGGAACCCTTCTGGTCCGGCTCGTCAATCACCTGGATACGGGTCTCATCCCCGTGGACGTACCTGCTGCGGAGGAATTCTTCTTTCATGAGCCCATAGAGCGGCTGCAGATACCTGTCCGCACACACAATGATCCAGTTTGCCATCGTCTTCGTTGACAGGTTCAGGTCATAACGGGCGAATTCCCGTTCCTGACGCGCCAGAGGCATGCCATTCACGTATTTCGCGTTCATGATCCCTGCCACCAGGGATGGTGTTGCGATACTGCCTTTGAGAAAGGATGGTTCCTTCTCCGGCCGCTTTATTGCGCCGCATTTCGGACAGCTGTAAACATAGGTATTTTCTTCCACGACCTCAAACCGTGCGGGGACAAATTTGAGGCGCTTTACCGTCTCTTTCGTTACCACTTTATATTTTGCGCCGCAGTCCGCGCAGTATCTGTCTGTGCCTTCCAGCCTGTATTCGGTTACTTCCGTTGTTTCAAAGAGAGAAAGGTCTTCCTCTTTCTTACCAGTCCGTCTCTTCCTCTTATAAGAAGATGGATGGATCTCCTCCATTTCCGGCTCGGGCGCATCCAGATCTGCTTCCTGCTCCGCTTCATTGAAAAGGTCCAGCTGGGTATAGCCGTCCGTATATTTTTCGCTGGATGCCCCAAAACGTTTTCTCTGGGCAAGGGTCAGACGGTCGGAGAGCATTGCGTTTAGGAATTCCAGTTCCTTTGCCTTTTCCTTAAGAAGCCGGATTTCTGTCTCCTGTTTCTGTTGGTGCTCCTGCATGACCTGCATCAGGGCTATGATATTCTCTTTGCTCATGCCGTTCAGCTGTTCTTCTGTAAAAAGCGGTTTCATAGTGGTTTTTACCTTTCCTAAAATCTAGGAAAAGTATACCACAAATCCCTGCCGGATGGGACGGGAAACTGCCTTCCGGAATAGAGGAAAATCCACATAAAATCAGGAAATTTTCGTCCTTTTGCGAATTGACAGGGATCTTAGCTACACGACAATCTTCGGATGGTGTTCCTCAAAAGCTCCCTGGGGATTCAGGGACAGTCCATCACACAGCCAGTGGATTTCTTTAAGTGTTACTTTCTGTAATTCATCGGGTGTATCAGGCCAGTGAAAAGAATCACGGTCCAGCCGTTTCATCAGGATCCAAAATCCCGACCCGTCCCACTGAAGGATCTTGATCAATGTGCGCCTGCGATTGCAGAACGCGAACATGCAGCGGGAATACGGATCCAGATGGAATTTCAGCTTGATGACAGCGGCAAGTCCGGTGTAGCTCTTGCGAAGGTCCGTCACACCACAGGCCAGATAGACTGTGGTGTTTCCTGAGAATTCAAGCATAGCTCTTTAAAGCATGGAGAAGCGCGGCCATCAGTCCGGTGGGGCAGTCAGCGCCCACTTCAATCCGGATATTTTCCGGGAGACAGATCGTAACAGGAGCATGCCCTGCGGCAGAAGCAGAACAGATTTCCTGTTCAGAAGGAAGTCTGGCAAAAATGGGATCGGTGTAAGGCTCTGCCGCCGGCATTTCAGCCTGCAGTTTCCGCAGCCAATAACTGAATGTGGATTGAGGGATCCCGTTTTCCAGACACCAGTCCTTACGTGACAGACCACCCTCCTGAAAGGCAGCGATCCGGTCTGCCCAGAGAGCAGACTTGATTGATACGTTATTGGTTTGATTTATAAATATCACCTCCATCATTTGAAGCTATCTTATCAAATATGATGGGATATTTGTAGATACGGATTATTACCTACTTACGTTGATTGTGGAAAACCTTTATTTTCCGTTTGTGTTCCCACACCCGATATCAACAACCACCGAAACATCAAAGTAGTTTTTGAGGTGCTTATTTCGGATTTTTTCACCCTCCGAAGTGAACA
>CANOBT010000045.1 GCA_947564305.1 uncultured Lachnospiraceae bacterium
TATCTTTTTTGTCTTCAAACCCAACAAAAGTATCTTTATTAATATCTTTATTTGAATAGGATTTAAGAACAATATCTAAAAATAAGGGAATACAATCAGTTTTTTCTTTAATAATACATATTTGAGCCTTTGTATAGCCTTGTTCCAAAAGATAATTTTCTACTATTTTTTCTGGAATAGATTCTAAAGGTATGCTTTTATAGAGTGCTTGGTCAACATCACTCTCGTTAAACCATTTTAAAGGTTCTCTGGAAGTAACAATAAACATTCCTTTCTGAAAATTATTTACAAAATTATATAACCAATCGAACTCTATATTTATTTCACTATTATATGCATCAAAAATAAAAAGATACTTATAATCATATAATTCTTTTTCAATATCATTCGCCAAATTTTGTACCATATATAGATATAAATCTTCAGATTTTCCTTGAAGTAGATTTGTAACATAATCTCTTTCTTGTTCACTGATTTCACGGTTTTCATATAATTCAATTAAAAAATCAGCACCTAATTTAAGATGAGCAATTCCATTAAAAAAGATGGTATCAATAGTTTCTACAACGGCTATCCCTGATTTTTTGATTATGTTATATAAACTTTTCTGATCTATTCGGTCGTAATTAATAAATTCCCAATATCTAAAAAGTACATAATCGAAATGAGGTGTATAAGAAAACAATTTTCTAATATATAGTAAAATAGATGGTATAGTTTCCTGACTTAGAATTTCCAAAGGAATCATATATAGTTCCAAAACTCCATTTTTGTATAAATCATGTATTCGATGTACCAACCTACTTTTGCCAATGCCACCCATTCCATAAAATGCGTATAACATATAAAAATCATCAACATTTGTATATGTTATAACATCCTCTTCAAACATATTAAAGATGTCGTTTCTATCAAGGAATAATCTATCATCATTTATAAATTTTTTTGTTCTACGAAATCCCATTCAATTTCACCTCTGATATCAGATAAATGATGTGACCATTTGCATCTATCCTCTTTTATCCAAATTTAACAGATATAATAAATTATTTTAACTAAAGGATAATAGTAAATTATCCAACCTATTCTTTATTTAACAGATAACTATGAATTATCCATTATCCTACATATATTCTAAACTCCACAATATTTAAAATATCTTTACAGACAAAAAAGACGACAAAATCCCCTAAGTACTCCATGTACTCATGAAATTTTATCGCCACAAAAAAATAATATCATATTCGACAAAATTATACAACATAAAATTTCGCATTTGTAATAGTTTGTATTAGTTTTCAATATTTCGCAGCTATCTTTATCCTCCATATAACAAATCCGAAAACTTATCCTTCTTTCAGATTATCTTTTCTAAAGACAACGATAGATTTTGAACCGTTTTATTATTATCGTATAATAGATTTTTAATCTGCATTACCCTGATTATCTCCTCTATTTCCTCCTCAGAAGGAATATCACCTTTTTCCAATCCAACCTCTAAGATTTCCTGATATATCTTCTTCCGAACCTCCACAGGTTCTATCTGCCGGATTCTCTCCCGCAAGCTTCCCAGACATTCTGCCAGGTTTCCTAATAATGGAGTCATTGCAGGACGTATCTGCTCCTTTAAATATTGAGTTACAACCGGGCTTTGACCGCCGCTTGAAAATGCTGCAACCACATCCCCCTCTTTCAGATATGCCGGGAAAATAAAACTGCAGTCTTCGGGCTGGTCCACAGCATTCATCGGGATTCTTTCCTCTCTGCAAACCTGACTGATACGGTGGTTTTCTTCTCTGTCGTCTGTGGCTGCTATCACCATAGCCTGCCCTCTTAAATCTTCCTTTTGAAAATGCCTTTCATGGCAAATGACATTCTCCATCTCCTGAATTTCAGACAGAATCTCTGGAGCTACCACTTGTATCTGCGCACCAAAATCTTGAAGCACTCTTATTTTGTGAAGCGCAATCCTCCCTCCGCCTATAATAAGGCATGGCTTATTTTTTATTTCTATAAACATTGGAAAATAATTTGCCATTTGTTATTGTCTCCGATTTTCATATTTTATCAGAAGAATTCTTAATCTTCACAAGCTATTGACAGATTATCAAAACTATATCCTCTGCCACAGCATCATACTGTCCTGAAACACCGCTACCAATTTCCCGCTGTCTTTGAGCCATGAGAGGTAAGAACGCACCGTACTGCCTACCAATACATACTGCTCAAAATTCATAGTAAGTCCATATCCTTTGAAAACTTCCTGCAAAATACACTCAAAACAAACCGGCTTTTCACATATAGATAATATCCTATACGCCACTTCCTGTACCTTATCTTGATTATACCGGACAAGTTCCTTTATATCAGCAGATGCCTCCGCGTGGGCAGGGACGAACATTGCAGCTTCCATCCCTTCCACCATATCCAATGTTTTCAGATAGGCTCCCACGTCATAAATGAAAGATACTGCATACTTCTCCAACGTCTCTTTGCTGCTGATACAATCTGCAAGAAACACCACTCCATCCGGCATACGGAATCCCACCATGTCAAAGAAATGCCCCGGCAGAGGTATAACTTTAATTTCCTTTGGAAAACTTTTATCTGATAAATCCGTCACATCACTTTCCTGTGCCATCAAAAACTTATGCCGCAAGTCCTTACACGGATAACCGCCATATAGGAAAGAGGGCTCCAACACCGGATATTTTGTAAAGGATGCCTCAATACCGCCAGAATAAATCTTACATCCCGTCTGCCTCTGCAGGTATCTGTTTCCGCCGATATGGTCTGCATTGGAATGAGTATTCAGGACGGCAGCCAAATTCCAGCCGTTCTTATCCAGTATCTGCCTGACCTTTCTCCCCGCATCCTTATCATTCCCACTGTCAACCAGATAAACGTTATCCTTATCCGGGACATAGACGCCTATCTTCGCCGGACAGTTTATATAGTAGCATTTCTCACTGACCTGTACTAATTCATACATTTTTCTTTTCCTCTTTTAATTGTTTGGCATCAAACACATACACTACTGTTTCAAAAGAAATCTTATGTTTTTCTTTGTTTATAATATTCTTATTTTCATCTCACTCGAATTTCATTTTTATTCCTCTTAGATTATTCTATGCCAAAAGTATATCATCAAATAACAGGCCCATCAATTACATTTTGTTCCATCTTTTTTGGCTTTTACTATAGTATCTTCGTTTGCCTTTACATTTGTCATGCCAACGCATGCATGGAATATTGCCCCCAAGATGAAAAATGCCGTCAAAGTGGATACCGTTCCGGTCAGCATTGGTGCTTCCAGGATGTAAATGAAATAATATGCCATAAAGTTCTCTTCGGCATCCTCCCCAAATGCTTCCTTCCAGGTTCCATTTACGCCGTATATATCTGCGAGCCCTTGTGGAATCTGTTCCGCAAATGCTGCCCTGACCGAATCGCTGTAATCGCAGCCTGTACCAAGCAGGCCAATTTCATTTTCTATCTGCATCATGATTACCGTTGACTCTTCTTCATCCAGATATTTGATTCGTTCCATAATTTTGACAAACGCCTGGCGGTCCTTGTCTATCGCGGCCTGACAAAGCGGAGAAATTGTGTTAATAGATTCACCGTTTACTTTTTTCACATGGTAGTAGGTTTTCGTATCCACCTTCATCCATGCCGGAACATACATAGACTCGCTGTTTTTCCAAAGGCCGAACCATAAAAAGATCAGATGCATATGATTTGCCCTTGCCTGCTTTATCAAACCGTCTACCAATGGTTTTATTGCGCAAGTGGAACGGATAAAATTATTATCGACCAACAGTGCTCTGTGGTGCACAAAGGGCAGGGCTTCTTAATCTATCCTCAGGCTCCCCACGGTCTACCGGCAGCTCTCCTTTGACTGGACCGTTCATTATATTAGTTTTTCGGGACCTGCCAGCCTGGATATTCTAAAAACACTGAAAATGCATGAGTCCGGCGTATATCATTTTTCAGATACCAATATTTTTCTATCACATGTAGAGTCCTTGCAGTATCTCTGTCAACGGAATCTGCCGGACATGATGATAGAATTTTCGAAAGGCTGCTATAGCTTTCTGCTGGATTTTTCCCTCTATGTCCGGCGGATTAATACCGCCCGGCCGACACAGTCTAATCCCTATATAACCGAAGCTATTTCTTATCTGGAAGAAAACTATTACAGGAATCTCTCCCTGGACGAGATTGCAGAACATGCCGGACTGTCAAAGGAATATCTCTGGACTTTATTTAAAAAAACAATGCAGCAGACGGTTATGCATGTTCTGACGACCATCCGCATCAGCCATGCACATATCTTTCTTATGCAGTATCCGCAATGTCGCGACCTTCTTATAAAACCTGTTGTTTTTACGCATATGGCATGCTATTATGTGAATATAAAGGAGGCGTCTTATCGTGAATCATGATTCATTATTGGATATTTTATGTGCTGAAAAATCAACTCGCTATTTGGGCGGAATTTACCATAAGACACAGATTGAACTGACGTACAATTCTAACCACATGGAGGGGAGCCGTTTAACCCACGACCAAACAAGATATATTTTTGAAACAAACACCATAGGGATAGAAAATGAAGCTGTAAATGTTGATGATATCATTGAAACAGTAAATCATTTCCGATGCATTGATCTTGTAATCGACCATGCAAAAGACAGATTATCAGAAACATTTATCAAAAAACTACATCATATATTAAAAACGGGAAGCAGCTATTCGCTGCTTCTACCGTATTTTCTATAACCATTCACCCAATCAGAACCTTCTTTCCTTCAAACGCAAATCCATACTTCCGGATTCGTTCCGGCGCAATCCCTCTTGCTTCCAAATCTGCCGCATAATTCATTCTATCAATCTGGTCCAGCGCCTCCCTGACAGTATCCTCCAACGTCCTTTTCTTTGACGGACTACAGACTTTAAATTCTACAATGATTGCATCATCCGAAGGATGAAGTGGTTCCAACACTACATCATATCTGCCAAAACCACTCTCACGATTCGATGTAATTCGATATCTATCCTCTAAATCTACGATTATTCCAAGCACAAAGCCATGATAAAAGCGTTCTGGCTCTGTCTCCTCTGACGTTTTTTTTCCGGTATCAAAGTAACTGAATGTAGCGGCGGCAACCCGATTCATATAAATATTCATAGCATCCACATCGCCTGTCAGCAATGCCTTAATAAATGTATTGTACGCAGATGTAAATTCCTTGAACCATTCATCTATCATCTTTTCAAACATAATAGAAACTTCTCTGTTGGTCAGTGTAAGTTCATATATCATTCGCTCTCTTTTATTAAATCTGCACTGCTCTACCCGCAAGTAACCTGCCGCCAGAAGCAGACTCCAGACAGCATTTTCATTGTGCTTTAACTGACTGAACACAATCTGTTCTTCAATCTGCGCATGGAGCGTTTTCCCTGCCAGAAGGTCCTCCATGGCAATCTTCATATCCGCACTTCCCTCACGAATCAGCTTTCCGGCAAGGCCATTACTGCTAGTGTTGGCCCAGTAGGTGGAAAAAGTGCGTTTATCCAGATAATTGATAATTGACCATGGATTATAGATATCTCTCGTTTTGCCAAAAATAAAACCATCATACCAGGCTTTTACCCGATTTCTTTCTTCATATAAACCATACTCCCGCAGTGCCTCCCATACCTCTTCCTGGGTAAAACCGAATGCATCTGCATATTTTACAGAAGTCGTAGTCACAACCTCCAGATTATTCAAATCAGAAAAAATAGATTCCTTACTTACTCTGGTGATTCCGGTCATCAATGCTTTTTCCAGAAATGGATTGGTTTTAAAGGTGGAATTAAACAGATTTCTCATAAATGAAACCAATTCATCCCAAAACCCGCCTACATAAGCTTCCTGCATAGGGGTATCGTATTCATCCATTAAAATAATGACCTTTTTTCTATAATAGCGCATCAGATAATCGGACAGCATATTCAGAGATTCTGAGGCAAGATAATCATCCATATCCGCAGATATTTCCCGATAAATTTCCTTTTCATTTTCCGTTAACAGACCGCTGTCCAGTAAAAATTCAAAATGACTATATAGTCTGGTAATGATATGACATATCTTTTTTCTTGTATTGATAAATGAATTTTCTTTTACTTTTGCAAAGCTAAGGAAAATCACCGGGAAAGTGCCTTGCAGCTTGCGGTACATTTCCTCATTCCAAATAGAAAGGTCCTGAAACAGCTCGTTCCTGCCAGCATATTCAACTGAGAAGAAATCCTCTACCATACTCAGATTCAGTGTCTTTCCAAAACGTCTGGGACGAGTGATTAGAGTGACTGCGTCCTTATTTTCCCACCATTGTTTTATAAACCTGGTTTTATCAATATAAAAAATATGATTTGAAATAACATGTTCAAAACTCTGATGGCCTATTCCCACTGTTCTTGCCATAGCCTCACCCCACAATCTTTTTATTTATGAATATCTGGCAGCACCCTCATTTCACGGTTTGGGATCAACACCTTTTCCACCGCTTCCCCGAATATCTCCATATCAACAATTTTATTGCACAAATCAGATATTTTAATTATAGTGCGAACAAGCCGTTTTGTCACTACCTGAAAATTGAACAGGAGGGCGGCTAGCTGTTCACCCATTATCATGTATTCTTCTTAATTAAAAAATAAATCCCTGTACTTTTTCGGTGTCATATGAAAGTACTCTTTAAAGATTCTGAAAAAATGACTTGGACTCTGATATCCGCATGTTTCTGAAATATCGTATATGGACAAAGAAGTTTCCCCAAGAAGGCGGAGAGCGTTTTTCAGGCGGACTTCCCGTACAATTTCACGATAGTTTTGTCCGGTTCTTTTTTTGAGATAAGCAGCCAGATAATTTGCATTATAACCAAGCTCCGATGCCATATATTCCAAAGATTGTTCCATACAATGTGCTTGTATATATTGCAGGATTCCCAACGCCTTTTTATCAATTCCGATATAACTGTAATGGCTGCAATTTGCAAGAAAGTCCAGAAGAAGCAGAAGCCATGCTTCTAGTGAGAAAGTCTGATGAAAGCCGGAATGGATATATTCCTGAATCATATGCTCAATATAAAACGGCACTTCCTTTGCATATTCCATAGAAAAATACATATATTTTGCCGGGACGGAACCGTCTTCTTTGCGTGAGTCAGACTCAAGCGTCACTTTATGAAAAGTCGAGGTTTCAATCTGCCCTGATAAAAACCTTCCTCATACTTGCAGTATCCATAGGTATCACCTCATATATGTAAAAATCACACTTTTTAGTTTAGAAAGAATCTGTTTTATAAGTATATTTTAGCATAGTATATACGTAGAAACAAGAGAACTATCCAGAACAAAACCAGGCATTACTACAAAAAGAGGTATGAAAATGTGCGATTATATCTTACAGATAAAGGACAGGAATGCGTTATGCAGATATATAGCATTTTTGGAGGAATGTGAATTTGAGGGTGAAATCTTTGTCGGAATGGAAATGATGGACGCAAAAGATATCCTTCTTATGTGTGATAAATTAATAAACGAAATCTACCTCAAGGTAAGAAGCGGAAACAAATTAGAGATAGAAAAATATCTGCGTAGAAATGAATTGCTAAAGAGTGTTTAGCAGAAACAAATACATTTATATGTCATTATAAAAAGATATAACTGATTTAGAGCCGCAGATTGAAGTCTGCGGCTCCGTAACTTTCCCTTTATCCTACACCCAACATAACAATCTCATTTTCACAGTCTTCCGCAGAAATGGTAGGCTTCTCCTATTTGTAAAATCACTTTTTTATTTTTATAATGATTACAAATTACCCATTTGCATATAGAATTTGGGAACATCAAATAAAACAGCCTGCTCCTCCCCACAGGTAAAGTAAAATTGCTGATTCATCGGATCTGTTTCTTTTTTTATACGACGCTCTTAGAGTCTTTCATGACAGCTCCTTACTCTGCCTTTTCCGCCCGTATGATAAATTTTAAAACATAATCATTTTTTACCGGATAACAATATTGTTTTGCTGTTTTCGGACCGCAGATTCCGGTTCCTATCCCCATCTGAAATGCGGATATCGTCAGATAGGTGCCTGTCCGTTTCTCGTCTTTTCTGTGCTTCATCTGCAAAAGTTCCCTGTCGCTGTAGGGCTTTATGCCTAGCTCAAAAGGCTTTTCCAACGCGGATATTGTTACTTTCCACTCGCCATTGCTTAAGGTCACCCAACGGCAGTCACAACGGTTCCCGCTTTCCTGCGGGCGGATATTCGGCTCAATCATATCCGGCACTTTACACGATACTTCTTCAATCTGGAACTGCTCTTTCATATCCGCATAGGATTCTCCGTTTCGGCCCATATAAACAATTTCATCAAAAGTCTCATCCAGCCGGAATGCTTTTCCGAATCTCGGGACATAGCCCCATCCTTTTTCACAATGAAGAACGCTTGTTACAAGCATCCCATCCTCGCAAGCTTCATAGGTATCTGTACATGTAAAAACATGTCTGTCGCATGTTATTTTCGTCACCCGCCTGATAACGCCGTCCCTTTTTTCTTCTGAAACCAGTTCTTCTTTTTGCACCACAAACGGGTCCATACAGCTATTTAAAAAGAAGTCTTTGTCATTATCTGTGGGAGCACGGAATAAAATCGTATATGGTTCACCCGGAAGCATGGAACTGCTGCCAAAGTTCCAACAAAGCACATCATCCTCGCTGCTGAAATATTCAGGAAATACACGGCTCCTGGAAACGTCCCTGTCTGACGGCAGAACTTTTTTCATCTCTATCTGCTCTGTGGAAACTTCTCTTCCTGTCTCGGAATCATAAGTCACTACCGTCAAAAACTGCTCTCCCTGACGTTCTTTCGCCGGAGCAATCTGTACTCTGGACTTTGACAATGGTGCAGTATCAGGAATTATCTGAACGGTACTCCCATCACTCCACCGGCATTCCATCCGGTATCGTTCTCCCGATGAAAATGCAGTCGTATTAAATAGTTCATAGGTGTCTCCCGATATATGGCGGATTCTGATCGGACGATAGACAAACCGCGCGATTTTCGCACCTGTGGATGGTTTCCTGTCCGGATAAAACAATCCATCCACGCAGAAGTTGCTGTCATGCTCCCACTCTCCATGATCGCCGCCGTAAGTATAACTTCCATCTTCATGCAGCACCGCATGGTCATTCATTTCCCATACACAGCCTCCCATCAGATTATCGTATCTGTATATCTCCTGCCAATAACTTTCCATATCTCCAGGGCCTACTCCCATGGCATGCGCATATTCACACAGAAAATAGGGCCTGTCACAAAGCCTTTTCTTCTTTCTTGTCTTTTCTCCTACTTTATGTACCATGCTTACAGTTGGGTACATCTCGCTGCCCACATCATACGCCACTCGTTTTGTGTGGATTGCACTCTCATAATGCACCGGGATATCCGTATGTTTTTTCAGGTATTGGTACATCTTGTCCGTATTCGCATACCCTCCGGATTCATTTCCCAGACTCCACATAATAATAGAGGGATGCAGTTTATCACGCTGGTACAGCCTGCGGATACGATCCATAAAATGAGATTCCCATGCAGGATCATTACTGAGATAATTATAGCTTGGCGGAAATCTGTGTGAAAATGTTCCATGGGTTTCCACATCTGCTTCATCAACCACATAAATTCCCAACTCATCACACAATTCCAACAGATACGGGTCCGGAGGATAATGTGACATTCTGACCGTGTCTATATTATATTCCTTGCACAGTTTTATATCCCGCTCTATCTCGTCCGGGGTCATGGTATATCCATTAGTACAGCTTGTATCGTGATGATTGACGCCATGAAGCTTCACTTTTTTACCGTTAATCAAAAATACATCTTTCCTAATTTCTACTTTCCGAAATCCAATCCTGTTTTTTACACACGAATTTTCCGTTTCACAGTACAGATTATAAAGCACTGGATATTCGGCATTCCACTCCGTAACATGCAGATGTTCAAATACAACGGATGCTTTTTTATCCTTTGCCGTTACGGTCACAGTCTCTTCGAGTCCGCCACCCTCAAGTGTAAAAGTGACATCCGTATCCTCATAAACAAGTGCGGCCACGTGAAGATTCCATGTGCCATCGTTTTGTTTCTTCTGCTTCACACTTAAATCATGGATATCTGTCTTTTCACTGATTCTGAGCAGAACATCTCTGAAAATTCCATTTTCCATTTAGACAGACAACCTTTTTGGATTTGTATCTCTTTTCCTTTAGAGAAACTTCATCTGCTTCTTCTCGAGTGGGATAGGGGATAAAATAGCTTCGAGGATGGAGCTTGTTCACTTCAATCCTTTGAAAAGTATGATAGTTTGTTTTATTGATAATATATTTCATTTTTTCTCCCTTCTTCTTGAACCAAGTACAATGCAAGTAATTTTCCGTATCCATTTCCATACGATACTCAGTTTAAACCTTTTTGTATATAAGCATAGCAGATTCGGCTTCAAATTTTATATAATATATTGTTTTTTATTGTAAATTATTGTATAGTTTTTTCAAATAGCAGTGATATAAAAAAACAGACCTTGTAAGTTCACTTATTAAGAGTTACATTTTTATATTGTGATTGAATGGAGGAACAGCAAATGCAAATGATTGACTTCTGCGAAACCTGTTTTCAGGATTATGGAATTCCCCTTATTTGCCGCCAGGGAGATGCTCTGGTTTATTCTACATTTTATAATGTACTGCATATTCAGACCATGCCAATTACGATATTTGACCACTCATCCAGAAATCCGGATTTTCATACCGATGCTTCCGGTATGCTCTACGGCAGGATTCACATAGATGACGGTGATTATCTTTTAGATATCGGTCCTGTCTTTGAAGTTCCTGTCAATGACTCCGCCATCCATTCTTTTATGCGTGATAACGCCCTCGACAAAAAATACCGTGCCTTTGTTGCAGAGCTTTTAACAAATATTCCCCGCTTGACTTGCACCCGTTTTCTGTACCATCTTGCCTTCCTGCATTATGTGCTGAATGGCGAGCGGATATCTATATCAGAGCATTTTTTTCAGGACCATACAGACTCTCTCCTTCAATACTCGGTTGCCGAAGTCTTGAATTCCTATAACAACAAAGAAGCCATGAACCTGCACAATACTTATTTCTATGAACAAAAATTATACACCCTGATACAGAAAGGCAATCCAGAAGAACTCAAAAATTTCCTTATAACAGACAGCAACCTGCTTCGGGAAGGGCTTCTGGCTGATACGCCCCTTCGCCAGGCAAAAAATATCTTTATCGGCGCTGTCACAAAAGCCGGTATGCTTGGCGCCATTCCGGGCGGACTGGATATCGAACAGACCTACGAATTGATAGATCTCTATATTCAGGAAGCAGAACGTAAGAACTTTATCGAAGATATCCAACAGCTTCAATATACGATGCTTCTTGATTTCTGCCTTCGTGTAAAAAACAGCAGCATTCCGAAAGGGATTCCTACAGAGCTTTTTCATGCCATGGATTTTATCCGTACTCACACGAATGAACCTATCAGTATCACAGACGTAGCAACTTTCTTAAATAGGAGCAGTTCCTATACCATCCAGCTTTTCAAAAAAAATCTGGACATCAACATTGGAGCCTATATAACAAGATGTAAACTGGAGGAAGCCAAAAGCCTGCTCGCTTACAGTACAAAAAGCCTGCTGGAAATCAGCACTTATCTGTGCTTTTCCAGTCAGGCTTATTTCCAAAATGTGTTTAAGAAAAAATTTGGCGTTACTCCACTGCAATATCGGAAGCAGCATCAGACTACCGGGAGAATTTAAATTGACCAGCTATCACTTTGGTGATATTATCAAATCAAAATATCTGAGCAAGGCCCAATCGGTACTCGGTGATGCCTTTGATTACGCCGTCAATACTTGCGGCATTCCCGGAAATGATTTTGTAAAACTCTTTATTGCCAGTTCTGTAAGCAAGCGAATGGAAAATGGAGAGCCCGCCTGTCTTGCAGGCAAAAGCGGTATTGAAATTGTGGTGGAAATCGTTGAAGAAACAAAGGGTCAAAAACTTCAGATCGAACCGCAGGATCACTTCGGACGCTCAAGGGAATACTGGATTGGATGGGCATCTGCCTATTATCAGTGGTATTCAAACCGAAAGTACAGTGATATTTTTAAGGTGTTCTCTTTTGAAAATCTGCAAAAAATGTATTACACTCTCCATGAGGCGGATATCACAAAATTTGCTGACATTGCGGATGCACGAATGAAAGAATATTTTTCTGAAACAAATTTGAAACGCATTCGCACAGCCTATGGCCTCACCCAGGCTAAATTGGCGGAACATTCCGGTGTCAGTCTCCGATCCATCCAGATGTATGAACAGCGAAACAAAAATATTAATAAGGCAAGCGCAGATACAATATATCGTCTCGCAAAAATCCTTGGCTGCACAATGGAAGACTTGGTTGAGAAATAAATCTGCATAATTTTTACCAAGCTGCGCAATCTTCTTGCGGCCAACCATTCGCTTTTCTATGTTTGATGATTTTATCTGACAACTTCATGATGAAATCCTCCTTCGATTTGGTGATTTCATTGTAGCAAAAACCACTTCCAACTACCACCACATCAGCTTTACAATTCCGCAACATGACTTTACAGACCACCAAATCCCAATTTGTTTATTCGTACTTTCCAGTAATTTCAATCGTATTTCCATCTGGATCAACAATATTAAAATACCAATACGGCATATGTACGTTGACATACATAAGTTCCGAAACCACTCCTATATCTAATTTCTTCAATCGCTCATACTCATTCTGCAAATCATCGACATCAAAATTGAAAACCACAATATTATTTTTAGGTATACCTGTTTCCTTATAAAAATCATCAATATAGGCTTGATTAAATTTCTCGCTTGGTTCTTTTTCGATTATTTTTTCATCGTAAGATTTATTGTATAATGCAATTTTATTGCTAAATTGCACCCATCTATCATCATTTGCCTTTAGTGGTTCCTCTTGTAGTAATTGACGATAGAAATTCACAGACTTTTCTATATCACTTACAAAAATATACATTGTTCCAAGTGTCATAATGACCTCCCTGACTTCCGATTGTGAATTGATAATTTTTAAGGGAAACAAAATCACATAAAACATTATAACACAATATAAATCAGGCGAAAAGAACTGCTTGAATATGCCCGATTGGCACTGCATTGATATTTTCCCTCTTGGCGCTCCATCCAAGTAAAGCCTGTTCTTCTTTCTTTAACCGCTCAAATTCCTTGATAAGATATAATTTGAACTGCGGAGATACCCAGCTTGCAAACTCAAACGCAATATCATTATAAACATATGTTCCTCCATATCGTCCCGCTTTTGCTACAATTCCCTTTGAACTTGTACGGGATATCCATCTGTAATACTTGTATCTCTGTTCCATCAACATTTAGTTTCCCCATGTGACACCCCCTCATCCATCAGGCAATAAATCACAATAGCCTGTTGTATCTCTAACAAATATCTCTTAAACTGATAGCCGACAAAGTAATCAGAATCAATTACGTCTTCGGATACTTCCTCGCCACGATAGAAGGGCGGACATGGATTTAAAATAGCATTTTCATTTGCCATATCCATAATTTCTTTCGTAATCTGATAGTGCCCAAAATCTCCGAGCATATCTACTGGCAATGAGTCTGTGCATATAATATCTTTTCCTTTAACAGCTTCTTTGATATCTCTAAACACCTGCACTCCTTCCATTTCATATCCATCTGGACAGCATTGCGACAATTCAAATCCCAAAACACTTGCTGCTTCCTTCCAGGAAAGAGCAATATTGCCGGACTCACCGCAAAAAAGGTATTTGTCCTTTGTAAAATTTGCTCTGATTTTAGATAATGAATACATATCTGAAATAATTTCACAGGGATGGTTCCAATCTGTCATTGCATTTATGACAGGAATTGTTGAATATTGCGCAAGTTCCTTAACAACATCTATATTTCTATGTCTGACAATGATCCCATCTGCCCAATTATTCAGATATCCGCAAACATCTTCCAGTTTTTCTTTCTTATCCAGGGTTTCTGTCGGAAATAGTATTGATTGTCCGCCAAACAGATATATTCCTTTTTCAAATGTTACACGGGTTCTTAAACTTGTATTGGGAAAGAATAAAACGATGCTTTTCCCATTTAGGAAATTTTTAAATCTTCCCTTTTGGATTTCATCTGCTATATGGAAAATTTCAAAAATGTCCTCTTTTCTAAGATTCAGTAAATCAATTAAATTTCTCAATCAATCCCTCCGTTCTGCATTATATCCATTGGACAAAAGCCGTTTTATTGTTACTGTTATAGCCTGCTTTCCTGTAAAAGTCCAATGTACTTTCTTTCTTAGAGCCTGTGAGCAGCATCATTTTATAGCAGTTTTCTCTTATAGCAATCTCTTTGGCGTAATCCAGGCACTGCGTTGCCAGCCCTCTGTTTCTGTATCTTTCATCAGTGATCACATTTTCAATAAAAGCATATGACCGCTGGTTGTGCGTCAGATTGGGAATAATGACACAGACACAGGAGGATACTATTTTTCCATCTTCCTCCACAACAATCACATGATGATCTTTGTTCTGAAAAATAGCATCCCAAATCTGTAATAAATCAGTAGTCTTTTCTGGCATAGGATTGTTATGTAACTGTACATACAATTTTAATAAACCGTCTAAATCGTTTTTTTCTATCTCTCTAACCATATACTGTTCCCCCATTCACCATAAGTATTTTTGAGGAACTCACGTATAAGTAGCATATATTCCTCCGAATTTTATATAGAATCAACCGCAAATCTATTGTACCATATTCCTTGGTATTTATCATTAAAATATGGTAAAGACCAAGAGATTATCTCGCCCCTCGGTCTTTGCTCTTGCCTGTCTTTTGCTGTTGGCAATCTGTTGTTTCTTTTTGCGGTCAATCCTGTTTTGCAGTTCGATATCTTACAAAATGGAACCTGCAGAAATAGGTAAATTCATGGTTGAATTTTTAGAAATCAGCTATTATAGTAGTATGTAAAGTTACTGTAACTGCCAGGAGGGCATCTATGTGTGATATACGTCTTTTTAAATCTGCTTATACTGATTTTGAATTAGAAAAGGAAATTTCCCAGATTCCGCGAAATGATGAAGCATTTTTGAATGGAATCGCATATCATTTGCAACAGTCTGTAGAAAAACTATTGAAAGCCTTTCTGGAATGCAAAGGCGTAACAGTTCCGAATACTCATGATATTTACAAACTGGTCCGAATGTCACGGGATAATGGTTCTAATATCACTTTAACCAAATGGCTGGAAGACCGCGCCGACACATTAACCCGTTGGGAAATGGATACCCGATATAATATGGATTATTCTGTAGAATCGGAAAGAGTGATAGAAGGAATCGAAGAAATCGGGCATCTTTTTGAAGAAAACGGCATTCAGTATGAATTAAGGCAGGAGCTTCAAAATCCGGAAACAAAGGATAAACTTGCCTCTTTTTTTCCAAAAGCATTTGTTCCGGCAGATGACTTCGAATGGAATTGTTATTACCAAATCTACAGAAAACAATTAGACACTTTTGGCAGAAGTGGAATAGATTGAACCGCTGAGCAGGCATGAAAGGTTATAACCAACTGTGCAGCTGCAATCCGACAGCCCAATTGCATGCAGTTTATTACAATGCAGCCGAGCTGCCGGATCAGTCCCTGTTATCTGGCAGAAACTCTCCTGATCAGGATTGTCCGTCTCCTACCTTAATCACAACTTCCTCCTCGCGGTCCCCCGCAGATACAATAATCTTCGCCTGTCCCGGCTCTTTCGCAGCCCGAATCACAGCCATCGCCGCCCCGTCATAGGTATTCCATGTATCGCTCTGATAGCTGCCTTCACAGCTTGGATCGGCACTTCCAAATCCCTGGAGCACGGCATTTCCATCTACCTTTACTGTAACTGCCGCTTCTTCCTGGCGGTTGAGATTTCCCTCTGCGTCCGTCAATCTGATTTTCACAAAGGCAAGGCTCTGCCCGTCTGCCGGAAGTTCGGTACGGTCTGTTTCTACTTTCAGCCAGTCTGCTTTTCCTGCTGTCACCAACTCGGACCGCCCCGCTTCTTTACCGTCCACGTAACTGACCGCTTCCAGTTTTCCCGGCCGGTAAGGCACATCATACGTGGTCGCATAAGTTCCGGAGACAGACTGCTTCCCGAAACTTTCTCCATTTAAAAATAATTCCACTTCATCGGCATTGGCATAAACATCCACACTGGCCGTTTTTCCTTCATAGCCATTCCATGTCCAGCTTGCAATATTATCCTTCCACATCCACGGTGTTTTTACTGCCGTCTTACCGGCCTTATCCATCCGCAGCACTCCTATGGCCGGAATATTTCCGATACCGAACACGGCCTGCCGCAGGAAACTAATCGGCTTTCTGTCTCCCAGAATATCAATATCGCCGATGCCTGCCAGCCTGTCCGGCCAGTGGGCGGAGAAATTCTCTCCCCCGTCATAATGGAAGATACCGCATCCGGCTTCTCCCAGATAGTCATATCCGGTCCATGTAAAATCTCCAAGTACATGAGGATTGCGTGTTACCACGTCCCAGAGATGAACGATATCTGCCGGAAATGTTTCCGTTCCCAGTACCACACGGTTTGGATGCCGTCTGTGGTCTTCCTCATGAAGCGCCGTCAGATAATTATATCCCGAAATATCATTTGCCGCGGCAAACTCACCGATTAATTCCTCCAGAATCGGGCTTGTGGCGATTGCATCTGCCAGAGGACCTACCATCACATTCGCCATTCCATTTACCGCGTCTGCTCCGCCCCGTTCCGCCGAGTCCGCTCCGTCCGTATCCTGGGGCGCCTGCATTGCGGCAAGCTGCTCCGGCGTCATGCCGCTTGCCTGGCAGATGATCTCGCCCATTCTGTCTGCTCCTGCCATCAGACCGTTAATTCCGCTGGTCGTATAACGTGTGGAATCCAATCTTTTAATCTCCCCATGAATCTTCCGGTTCCACTCTGCTCCACGCGGCGTACCGGCTTCCGGTATTTCATTTCCCGTAGAATAAATAATGACACTGGGGTGATTGTAGTCTTTTTCCACCATATTTTCCACATCCTGCTTCCAGAACTCCGGAAAATAATTGGCGTAATCATGTTGGTTTTTTGTTCTTGTCCAAATATCGGACAGTTCATCCATAACAAACATTCCCAGACGATCGCAGGCATCCAGCATTGCCTTGCTCATCGGATGGTGGGAACTGCGGAGCGCGTTGAACCCTGCCTCCTTCATCTGAAGGCAGCGGCGGTACTCTGCATCCGGGAAGGTTGCTGCACCGATTAGTCCGTTATCATGATGAATACACGTACCCCGGAGCTTTACAGGTTTTCCGTTGACCAACAAGCCCTGCTTCGCGTTTAACCGGAGAGTACGGATTCCCACAGGAACGCTTATGTTGTCTATGATATTTTCCCCTTCTTTAAGCGCAATCTCACAGGTATAGAGATTCGGCGTTTCGTCGCTCCACAGAGCGGGATTCTCTATCACCAGGCGCATACCGCATGTCTGGGTACTGTCCCCAAAAAACGTGACGCGGGTCTGCTCTTTTGCTGCGGGCACTTTATCTTCATTAAGCAAGGCAGCTTCCAACTGGAGCTGAACAGGCGCCTGAACCCGGCTGCGCACAGGAACTTCCAGTTCTACAACAGCCGCCTCTTCATCGGCTTCTTTTGTGGAAATCCTTACACCCTGGGCGGGAATATGTACCGGAGGGCCCACCCAGGCATTCACCGGACGGTACAGGCCGGCACCAATGTAATCGGCTGTGATTCTTCTCTAAGATACATTTCTCCGTTCTGTACAAAATACACTACATATTCACCCGCTTTCCGCCGTTTGTGGACATAGGGCGGCGTGACGACCGTTTTGTCAATAAAATGAATCTGAGGGAGAATTTCTGCGTGAATCCTGTAAAACTCCATAGGAATGTTCTCCTTATTTTTTGTACTAATGAATAGTACTATGATATCATAAAAAGGGGCTGTCTTTTAACTAAATTTATTCATGCGTTTATTCTGAATTGAAAAAAATGAATATTGAAAAAAAAATTTGCATATGCTATAATGCCATTAGGCAAAAGGATGCAAAGTTCCATGTGAACAAAGAATGAAATCCCCGAACCGTGTTCCAGCACAGTTCGGGGATTCTTCTTTTCTTTTATAGTGGCAAAGCACCCACTAGGTTATTTGTTGCTCTTATCGTTGCCGTCTAACCATTTGATGATGTAGTGGCAAGCCACACCAGCCGCAACGGCAATTAAAAAGGATGCAAATAACTCCATGTGAACACCTCCTCCCTGTTGCGGGTTTCGGTGAGCAACACATTGATTATAGCATACTCTCTGATATTCTTGCACCTTTTTCTCAGAGATTTATTTTTAGGATGGTGGTTGTTGTTATCATAATCCGATGCCCGCTATTATGAATTGTTTTTATTGTAAAATAAAGCACCTGGTATTATAATCAAAAGACAAACGTAACAGGAGGCCTGCTATGTCCCAGGATATTTTTGATTTCTGTAAATTGTTCTATTCTTCCACCTATATTCCCATTTCTTACTGCAGCAGAAAAGGGGATATCTATGTTTCTCATTCTCCATTTCCGGCAGAATGGGACATTTATGCCCCTATCATCCCTTCCATGCTCCATACCAAAAAATCCCCTTATATTCTCATCTCGAATATCCAGGGATTATACGGCATCATACGATTGAACGGCAGCGATGATTTTCTTCTTCTAGGTCCGGTCTTTACGCTCCCGGTTTCCCAGGACATGGCGCATGCTTTCCTGATTGAACATGCTGTTGCCAAAAAAGAAGATGAACAGACTCTTTATTTTCTGAACACACTCCCCCGAATTACACGGCTGCAGTTTCAGAATCATCTTTGTTTCATCCACCTGACGCTGAACAAGGCTCTGATTGATCCTGCAGAGCATTTTATGGATGAAAATATCACCCCAGCCGAAAAGATTGCGTCGTCCCACCTGGAACAAATCTACTCCAGTAAAGAAAACGAAGATTTCCATAACACCTATTTTTTCGAACAGGAACTGTACCATAGAATCGTACATTTTGGCTTTGCTGCCATTGCGGTAGCAGACCAGGAAACATAACAACACACACAGTCCAAGCACTACGCCATATTTGATCCATGCATTCTGTGTTCCGCCAAGGGCATTCGTAATCGGAATCGTCATCAATACAATCAGCATACCTGCCGCATAGCTTCCTACCGCACGGAAAATCCCCATCTGTGTACGTTCTTCCAGACTTTTTGTACGTACAATCTGAATTGCTCCATAAGGTATTGCAATCATTGTATACAATACCGCCGTCAGTAAAATATTTGTAACCAACACATAAATTAAGGCTGGTATCTGTCCTGCCTGAATCGGCACTGTAAAGAGCATAGCCATGATGACTGCCGAAGGCACTGCCATACGGATCATCCAACTGTAGTACTTTTTATCACCGCCGTTGGAATTTTCAATGATACGGCCGCAGATAATATCCGTAAAGGCATCAAAAACCTTTGCGATGCCCATCACAATTCCGACCGCGCCGACTGCGACACCAACTTTATCCGTATAGAAATAAGTCAGTTGGCCGACAATGTTACTCATTAAGGCGAGACCTAGCTAGCCAAGCATATCAGCTCCATAATCTCTGCCTCTCATTATCTTTTGGACTCCACTGGAATCCACCCCAAGTACTTTTTCTTTTTTTCCCATAAGTTCCTCCTTTTTTAAGCACTTAGTGCCTGTCTTTCAGACTCCTCTGTGCGGAATTGTAGTCACCTGCCGCTTAGCAGAATTTTTCCATCCGCTTTTCCCTTAATTTCAATATCAATATTTTTTGGATGCCCCGACGAAAAATCAAAATACTTAAATCCTGCCACAGCCCCGTCTTTCATGTTTGCAATATACTGGTCGGGCATGGATTCACGGTCTGAACCGGACTGCGTAAAATAGGGATATTCCGTTTCTTTACATACCACCTTATCGTACTTGAAAGTCCCCTTTTTCCCAGAAAGGTTGCAGGCAATCCGAGCTTCGTATTTCCCGGCAGCACGGAGTGGCCCGTCATTGAGCCCGCAAGAGGTCATTTCCACCTGTTTTATGCTTCCGTCAGATTCTATCTCTATCTTTTCCGCACATCCCTGACGCGCACACATCTGCTGATTTGTCTGTCTGTGATAAAAGATATACCACTGGTCCTTGATACACACCATGCCGCCATGTGTATTTCCAATAAAATTCCTTGCATTCTCTTCTGTAACTCCCGGAAGGCCGATATCCCCGTTACTCACAATCGTTCCCCCATATTTCCAGGGTCCAAGAGGAGTATCACTGGTAGCATAACAAAGTTCATGGCTCAGTGAGGAAGAATATACGAGATAATAAATCCCATTGATTTTGCGGATGGAACTCGCTTCAAAAAAAGGATGTTCTTCAAATTCTGTTCCCTTTGCATATAATTTTCCCGGAATCGTCGGCACCTCCTCACCTGCAAGGGTCAGCATATCCGGTTCAATCTCTACCACCGAGCCGCCCTTATAAGTGCCTCCCCTGCGCTCCATCAGAAATCGGAGTATTCCATTGTCCGGCGAAAATCCGGTATACATATAAACCTTTCCGTCATCGTCCAGCAGCACCCCTGGGTCAAAATTATAGGCATCTTTTTTTAATCCATAGGGCCTTCCATCCGGATGTTTTACCACTCCATAATATTCGAACGACCCTTCCGGATTCTCCGCCACTGCAACGGATGTTGAATTTTCCATCTGAAGCTGATAATACAAGTAATACCTTCCATCCGGTACATACTCATAAGATGGCAGATATGGGTTAAATGCCTGTTTTTTCATGACTCCATACCTCCCTCTAACCGCTCATATTTTGCCATTTTGCTCCTCCTTTCATCATCTGCGTGTTCTTTGTATAGAGTTTACCAGATGGTTGTTCCTCTCTTTTGTAATATATTTTTTTATATTGTAATTTTTTGCATTTAAAAAGAACCGTGAAATGTAAATAATTCACATTTTGCGGTTCCTTTTAACACAAGCTAGAAGTATATACTTCCACCATACTTTTTAGAACAGTTGTTTCTTAAATATACTATAGTAACAGTTCCATTCAAAATTATCATGTATATTAAGGTTTTTCGGAAGCTTTTTCCTTAACTTCCCCTTCATTTCCTCTGTTAACTCAGGATTTAAGCTATAACTCATATGATTTATATCTAAAAATTGTTTTACTTCCTGGAGTCCTGTCTGAATCCGTCCTAATTCAAGATTTATATCAAAATTATAGCGGGTATCCGATTCCCATGTCTCAATCTCATACTGGTTCTGTACAATCCAATCCGTAATAATCACAGCCGAGCCATTATTCTCTGACATGAAAATCAGCTTATGGATATTATGGGTCTGTGGAATTGTAACCCCTTTACACTCCAAAAAAGCTTTTAATGTTTTTTCAACACACTGCTGCAAATTATATGCAACATCATTTAAATACATTTCATCTTGTTTATAGTATTTGATAAGGTTTGCAGCAACATCGTAAAAATGATATGCTGATTTAAAAAAGCGGATATCACACATGTTGTCACCTCTTGAATACAACTACACCCGTCTTTTGAATCTCCTTTTTTAGGTATCAAAAGACTGCTTACAAATCCAAACTAACCCCATTTTCACCAACCACTACATCCACAAAGACAGGTCTTTCCTGATACTTATCATTTGGAAAATGTAATACAAATTTCCTGTTTCCATTTAAATCTGTAAACATCATTCCATGTCCGCCATTTTCAGGATAGATGGGAATATCTATCTGCTTCCACGGTCCGCCTACCCTTCCGTTTTCGGATACCGCAGCGCCAACCGCATAGCCGCAGTTTCCCCAGCTCGACCAGGTCATATAAAGCTTTCCATCCCCTATATCTATCACGCATGGTCCGTCTGTAAAGTATACGTCGCCATCCATACCAAATTCTGCTTTTGCAAACGGCACAGGCTTTGCCCACTTCGCCTCCCCTGCCAAGAAAAGGAGCGCTGACTCGCTCTCTGCCTTTTTCATATCCTTTGACAATTTGATCATACACATATCTCCATCCGGTGTGTCCTCAAAAGAATGTGAGAAAATAAGATAAGGCTGTCCGTCTTCAAAGCAGACCGTGCCATCTATACAAGTCCAGTCCTTTGGTGTCAGACATTCGCTGTATACCTGAAATGGTCCCGTCGGTGAATCTGCCCGTAACGCATAAATTCCTTTTTTGCGGTTTTCTCCTCCCAAGGTTGTAATAAGATAAAACGAATTGTTGTAAAAGATACATTCCGGCGCCCAATATTCACGATCTGCGAAAAATCCATCCGGCCGATGGAATACCTCAATGGGGCCTTCCCAATTTTCAAGGTCATTGCTGACATAGCAGTCGAACCCATCCGCCGGCCCCCAACAGGTGGCGCTCCTGGTACCATACAGATAATATTTGCCCTCGTGTACTAAAATATATGGGTCCCTGATGTTTACCTCATTTGTCTTCATATTTAAATATTCCCCTTTATCAGTATTTATTTTTAACTTAAATCCCTTTTCATCCTAAGAGCAAATTTTGCACACATCCACCCACTCTATATACCCTGAATATCTCTCCAATTCTGGAATCGTAAGCTCTATCGCACTGTTAGAGCTTCCACAAGCCGGGAACACTGTTTCAAAGCGTTTCAGCGATTCATCAAGATAGATTTCTACGCCTTCATTGACTGCAAACGGACATACACCGCCTACCGCGTGCCCCACCAGTGTTTCTGCTTCTTCCGGTGAGAGCATCTTTGCCTTTTTACTAAACCGCGCCTTATATTTCGGGTTATCAATCTTTGCATCCCCGGCAGCCACCACCAAAATCGGATGGTCCTCCACCATAAAAGACAGCGTCTTTGCGATTCTCTGCGGCTCACAGTGCAGTGCGGCAGCGGCAAGCTCCACTGTTGCACTGGATACATCAAATTCTAAAATTCGTTCTTCCATCCCTTGTTCCCTGAAATACGCCTTTACCTTTTCTATTGCCATGATGTTCCTCTCCTATCTTCATCTATTTTCACACATAAATTATATTTAGAAAGCATCAAATTCAAAGCAGTTTTTCCTGCTCTTTTGTTACAATGAATCAGATACTTCACTTAGGTATTATATCAAATCATATTTAAAAGTCAAAAACTTCTGTCTATAAAGATTTATTTTGACATGTTTATAATAGGAAGTTTTATGAAATTGTTGAAAATCCTCCACAGGTCATGTTATACTAATTACACATATGCTTAAAAGCCTGTTGTATAATGTAATAAATGGCTCAGACACATGAGAACCCTACAAAATAAAAAAGAAAGGATGTATATTTATGCGTATGAGTATCAAAAAGACCGTTGGAGTACGTGTCATTGCGGCACTGGCTTCTATTGTGTTATTCAGCGGCGTAATGACGTTCAATATTTTCAAAATCAAGGACACCCAGCAATCGAATGAAGAGGTTTCTTCATTGCTGCATACTGTTCAGAGTGCTGAGACAGCCCATTACAAATGGTCCAGCAATCTTAGTAATGCTCTGTATGCCGGCACTGAATTTACCGGAAGTACAGACCCAACTACCTGCGTCCTTGGACAGTGGCTCTATGGAGAAGCAGGTACGGAGGATGCAGACATTCTGGCCCTCCGGTCTGAATTAGAACCACTCCATAAGGAATTGCATGAATCTGCGGTTCATGCATTAGATCAACTTAAAACCAATCCCAGCCAGGCACAATCCTACTACCAGAATACCATTCTCTCTAACCTGACTACATTAGTCGGACTTTTGGATCAGATTGTGGAAAAAGGTACTTTACAAAGTGAAGAAAGCAATCAGCATATGGATCAGATGATCATAACTATGAATGCACTATGCGGTGTCTGCCTTGTGATTGCACTGTTCTTCCTAATCAGCCTGATACTGTATGTATTCAAACATGTAGTAAAACCGATTATCCTCATTACAGAAAAAACGACTCCGCTTCAGGAAGGACACCTGATGTTGGATTTGGACTACAGCGCAGAGAACGAATTGGGAGATTTAGCGGCTACATTGAAAAAATCCATGGATGCAATACATAGCTATGTGGATGACCTCAACAGAATCATGGGTGAACTCGCTCAGGGTAATTTCAATGTGAATACATCTGTAGCATTTATCGGAGATTTCCGTTCGATAGAGGATTCTCTGAATCGGTTTACCTCAACGATTTCCGGAACGATTTCTAATATCTATCATGCAGAACAGAAGGTATCCGGAGAAGCCAGCCAGTTGTCCAGCAGCGCACAGACACTGTCTCAAGGTGCAACCCAGCAGGCCAGTGCTGTAGAAGAATTATATGCTACTCTTGAAGAGCTTTCCAGAAATTCAAGCAAGAATGCAGACACAGCATCTGAAGCACAGAAGAATGCACGTATGACCGGAGAACAGGTATCTCTCAGCAGCCAGCAGATGGAACAGATGGTAAAAGCCATGGAAGATATCAGCGATGCTTCTCAACAGATTGGAAATATTATTGCTACTATTGAAAATATTGCCTTCCAAACCAACATCCTCGCTTTGAATGCAGCCGTAGAGGCCGCACGTGCAGGAGAAGCAGGAAAAGGATTTGCTGTGGTTTCCGATGAAGTCCGCAACCTGGCAGCAAAATCAGATGAAGCAGCCAAGGCAACAAAGGAATTGATTGAAAATTCTGTCCAGACAACACAGCGCGGCACGGAAATTGTAGGAAGAGTTTCTGAAACATTGAAAAAGACTCTTGGATTGGTTGAAGAATCCAACAACGCGATTGGTACGATTGCCCAGGCAATCCAGGGCGAGGCAGAGTCCATTTCACAGGTAACTGAAGGTATCGGACAGATTTCTTCCGTTGTTCAGTCTAATTCAGCCAGCAGCCAGGAATCAGCCGCAGTTAGTGCAGAGCTGTTCCAACAGGTTCATCTTTTGGAAGAACAGACGAAGAAGTTTAAGTTGAAAAGATAAAAATCAAAGCCGATGATTCGAAAACAAGAATCATCGGCTTTTTCTTTCAAATGATTTCAGTTAATATAAATTCTGATGAAATGTAATCTTTCATAATGAAGTTAAAATCTCACCCTTTATAATAATTAATCAGGCATCCTTTTAAAATAATTTCTCTTTCCGCCTCGGTCATTTCACCAAGTTTCAGTTCAATCTCTTCTAGCTTTTCCTTCACTACATAGGCTTTCACTGTAGTCTGTTTTTCTTCGATGACTTTGCGCACCTCAGGTACAAACAGATAATCTCCATTCTTAAATGGCAGCGCCTCATGATCCGCTTCGGTCAAAAACGGAAGCATACCCCAGTTGATCAAGTTCGAGCGGTAACGTTTGGTTGCATATTCATTTGCAATATTCGCCCATCCGCCCAATACTTTCTGGCAGGAAGCCGCCTGCTCACGTGCGGAACCATCTCCTGGTTTTACGGCAAAAATAGTGCTTCCCACACCGATATTCCCTTTACCAACCTCCGGATAATCCTTCTGAATCGCAGCCATCACTGGTTTCAACTCTTCCAAGACATCCAATGGGCAGGTATTTGCTTCAATCGCTTTTTGTGCCGCCTGAACTTCCTTCGCGCGTCCTACATATGCAGGGTCTTTCCTTGACAATGCAAACTCTGCCAATCCCAACGGATTGGAACGGTAGGATGAAGTTTCTCCGGATGGAATCAGCTCATCCGTAGTTGTTACCGGGTCGTGAATCTCAGACACTACCTTCAAAATCAAATTTTCCGGTAATGCGGACATTGCCGGCCAATCCTTGATATTCGGACCAAACTGGATTTCCACAGATGGATCTGCAACACCCTTGCTGTCAAACACACGGTTTGCATAAATACTTTTATCAAAATGATATTTTTGTCCTTTATACTCTACATCCATTGCGGTCGCCGGCGTCAGGAATCCCTGGTTTGCTGCTGTTGCCGCAATCGAACGCGCATCCATCAGCGCCACAGAGGAAATCTGTCCGTTCTGCAGCTTGGAACCCTCCCTGTTCGGGAAATTCCGTGTAGAATGACGGATAGACAATGCATTATTTGCCGGAGTATCCCCTGCACCGAAACATGGTCCGCAGAATGCAGTCTTTACAATGGTTCCCGCCGCAATCAAATCTGCCACCGCGCCATTTTTTACCAGTTCCATATACACCGGTGTGCTGGCCGGATACACGCTGAATGTAAAGGCTTCCGCTCCGATGCTCTTTCCGCGGATAATGTCTGCTGCCGCACAAATATTTTCAAATCCGCCGCCTGCACATCCGGCAATAATTCCCTGCTCCACATAGAGCTTCCCGTCAACCACTTTGTCCTGAAGCGAATAGTCTACCGCACCATCCAGGCTCACCAGGGCTTTCTTCTCTACATCATGAAGGATGTCCATAAGATTGCCATTCAGTTCATCAATAGTATATACATTACTTGGATGGAAAGGCATTGCAATCATTGGCTTAATCTCACTTAAATTCACATATACCATACCATCATAATAAGTACATGCACCCGGATTCAGTTCTTTGTAATCCTCGCTTCTTCCGTGGATTTCATAGAACTCCTGAACCTTCTCGTCTGTAGTCCAGATAGAAGACAAGCAGGTGGTTTCCGTCGTCATCACGTCGATGCCGATACGGAAGTCCGCACTCAGTTTCTTCACTCCCGGTCCTACAAATTCCATCACTTTATTATTCACATAGCCATTTGCAAAGGTTGCCCCGATAATCGCTAATGCAACGTCCTGAGGACCTACACCCTTCATCGGCTCACCGTCCAGATAAATTCCAATCACACCTGGCATCCGAATATCGTAGGTCTTGTTCAAAAGCTGTTTCACAAGCTCCGGTCCGCCTTCACCCATGGCCATAGTCCCCAATGCACCATAACGGGTATGGCTGTCCGAACCCAAAATCATCTTGCCGCCGCCCGCAAGCATCTCCCTCGCATACTGATGGATGACTGCCTGATGAGGCGGCACATACACTCCGCCGTATTTCTTCGCACAAGTCAATCCAAACATATGGTCATCTTCATTAATCGTTCCGCCAACAGCACAAAGGGAATTGTGACAGTTCGTCAGCACATAAGGAATCGGAAATTTCTCCAATCCCGATGCACGTGCCGTCTGGATAATCCCTACAAATGTGATATCATGAGATGTAAGTTTGTCAAACTTAATCTGCAGGTTCTCCATATTCCCAGATGTATTGTGAGCATTTAAAATGCTATATGCCATCGTATTCTTTGCCGCTTCCTCTTTAGAAAGCGGAACCTGTGTACTGCCGGTATCTTCCACAACTTCCGTACCATTCAGCAGATATACTCCATTATCATATAATTTTATCATGTACTGCTCCTTTCTTATTATCAGATGTTATTTTAACATGGTAAAGTATCATTGTAAAGCGGCACTTCTATAATCCTGACATCATATTTTTTCAGTTTTTCTCCCTCTCCCACCAAATCACCGGTAAGCAGATCCTTTTTTCCAACAAATACAGAAGGGAGCAAAAGTTCCTCATCTTTAAAGTTTATAACAAAATAAATGTTTTCTGTCTCAGTGGTCCTTCTTGTTACTTCAAGTTCTGTTTCTTCATTGATTACAGGAATAACTCCTGCCTCATCACAGGCCATATTCAAAACTTTCTCAAGTCCCGCTCCTGTAAGCATAGTCCCTATATAATAAGTACTTCCTTTTTCAAAGGTATTTCTGCAGACGGCCGGCGTACCTGCATAAAAATCACTTCCATATCCGGCAATTTCTTCCGCGCCTTCCAAATGAATGATATCACACAGAAGTCTGCATTTTTCTTCCGTCCCGTCTTTAAAGACAATTTCATTTGACTGCTCCGGGGCCAGGGCATCTATTTCTTCTACCCAGATACCAGACAGTTTACGAAGCGGTCCCGGATAACCTCCAAGATGTACGTTATCCGATTCATTTACAATACCGCTCATAAATCCTGTTACAAATATCCCGCCTGCTGCCACGTATTTTTCGATATTCTCTGCCAGTCCTTCTTTTACCATATATAATACAGGAGCAGCCACCAGGTCATATTTTCCAAAATCAGCATCAACAGAAATCATATCTACAGGTATATTTTTCGAATAGAAATATTCATAATACTGAAGAATCTGTTCCACATATTTTAAATCTTTATTTGGCCCGCTTGTATATTCCAGTGCCCAGTAATTATCCCAGTCAAAAATAATTCCTGCCTTTGCTTCATTTTTAGAACCGATGACAGAATCTCCAATACGGTTCAATTCCCTGCCCAAATCTGCAATTTCCCGGAATACCCTCGTCTGATCAGAACCTGCATGTTCAATCACTGCACCGTGAAACTTTTCGCACGCTCCGGCTGATCTGCGCAGTTGGAAAAATTGTATCGTATCTGCACCATGAGCAATCGTCTGATAACTCTGCGCCCGCATCTGACCTGGTTTTTTCAGCGAATTATAAGGCTGCCAGTTCTGTTGGCTGGGAGTCTGTTCCATCAGCATAAAAGGCTCGCCTTTCAATCCCCGCATCAGATCATGATTCATAGCCGTCTGACTCCAGGGAGTATCATAGCTGGGATAATTATCCCAGGAAACAATGTCCATCTCCTTTGCCCATTTAAAATAATCGAGTCCTTTATAGGTTCCCATCAGATTTGTTGTAACCAGGGTATCTTTATCATACTTCCGTATGGTATCCCGCTCCAGTTTGAAATTATTCAGAATGCTTTCTGAATTGAAGCGGCGGTAATCAATGGAAATTCCTGCAAAAGCTGTGCTGTCTTCCGTTATTCCTTCACTGAGGGCATTTGGCAGTACAATTTCATCCCAATCATAGACTGTATGTCCCCAGAATGTCAGATTCCAGGCCTTATTCAGAGCCTCTATTGTATGGTATTTTTTCTTCAGCCATACACGAAATGCCTTTTCACAGTTCTCACAGTAACATTCCCCTCCATATTCATTATTGATATGCCAGCAAACGACATTTTCATTTTTTCCATATCTTTCTGCAAGCCTGGCCGCCAGTTCCTTTATATAATGCTGGTACACCCGGCTGTTAGGACATGCATTATGGCGCTGCCCAAATTTGTGGCGGCGTCCCTCATAATCTGTTCTCGCAACTTCAGGGTAACGCTTCACCATCCATGCCGGAAGTGCGGCTGTAGATGTCGCAAGCACAATCTGTTTTCCTTCCTTTGTAAGCATTTCTATAATATCATCCAACTCCCGGAAATCATAAACTTCTTCCGACGGCTGTATCTTTGCCCAGGAAAATACATTGATTGTGGCACTGTTGATTTCTGCCTTATCAAACAATTCCATATCTTTCTCCCAGATTTCTCTCGGCCATTGCTCCGGGTTATAATCGCCTCCGTATAACATCTTATTAAACTTTGCTTTCATTATAAAATGCCTCCGTATAATTTGTAATCAATCCGCTTTGTACATGAATTGCATGCTTGCCCATCAATCTTTTTTCATATGGTATTCCACACTATTTTTTCGCCTTTTACAGACAGATTGTAACCTCTCTTTTTGTCCTCTGATACTGATGATATTTTACCCCCGCTGCATCCATCATACGTTTTGATGCAATCACACTTGGAGTATCCGCATATTTATCGCAGTCATAGATTACTTCTTTAATTCCACATTGTATGATTGCCTTGGCACATTCATTGCATGGAAATAACGATACATACAGCCGTGCACCTGCCAGGCTTGTACCATTATAATTTAAAATTGCATTCAATTCACTGTGAGTTGAATAAATATATTTGGTATCTAATGGGTCATCCCCTTCCCTGGCCCAGGGAAATTCATCATCTGAACATCCTGTTGGAAATCCATTATATCCCATAGATAAAATTTTATTGTCAGGACTCACTATGCAGCATCCTACCTGTGTACTTGGGTCTTTTGAACGCATTCCGGACAGCATGGCAACTCCCATAAAATATTCATCCCATGACAAATAATCTTTTCTTTTTCCAGACATTTTCTTCGTTCCTCCTTCTTAATAGTTTATTATCATACCGTATTTTTTGTAAATAAATTTAATTCTTTTGACAATCTATCCATTAATTCTGCAATTTTTTCAAGACATTCCCCATAAGCCTGCAGAGATTTTCCATAAGGATCTTCTACCTCTGCTGATTCTCCTATAAACTCAGTTAAAGTATAAATATTTCCATTATCTCCATATTCTGAAATAATCTTTTCTTTATATTTTTTTTCAAAAACCAGGAGCAGAATATCTTCCCCTATCTCACTCTCTGATACAGCACAGGCAGTATGATTTTCTAATGTCATATGCATGCTCTTCATTACTGCTTCTGCTTTTTGATTGGCAGGTTCCGGAAATAAAACTACCATGCCGCGTGAATCTATCACATACTCCTGATGTAGTTCTTTTTTCCGGAGTATTTCTGCCGCCATAGGACCTCTGCATGTATCTGTACCGCTGATAAAAACAATCCTGTGGTATTTCTGCTGTTTTACGACAGCAGATGCAGAAATTCTTAAATGCCCGGCTGCTTTTTCCAGACGGTTCATGACTGCTCTTCCGATTCCCTGTTGAGAAAATGACTCACTATAAATCTCATCGACTTTCTCCCCGTCAAATTCCCTCAATATAGCATATAAATTTTTTGCAATTGTTTTTTCATTTTCCCGCGTCCCAATATTTTTAACCACACCATGTGTATAAAAACCTATAGTCTCATTTGAGGCAATAATTCCCACTTTTTTATCATAATGTTCCGCTTCATATGCTAATTGACGAATCGCAAGTACCTCTTCTCTAATACTTCCTTCCACAATGGCCAGCTTTGCTTTTGGTGCGTAATGACGATACTTCATACCTGGCGCTTTCGGCGGGACCTTACTTTCTGAGCCTAATATAGTCTGGTCCACACTTACATCTCCTATCACTTCTTCCAGCATGTCCAATGTAATGGCTCCCGGGCGCAGAATCATTGGCGGAGTTACAGTCATATCTAAAATTGTAGACTCCAGACCTATTTCAACACTGCCCCCATCCAGTATCATATCTATTTTCCCATCCAGATCCTGACGGACATGTTCTGCCGTCGTGGGACTGGGACGTCCCGATGTATTGGCGCTTGGTGCAGATACATAACCGCCGGATGCAAGGATTAATTCCCGGGCAATAAGATCACTGGGCATCCTTACTGCAACAGTATCCAGTCCTCCTGTTGTTCCATACGGAACAATCTGACTTTTCTCTAAAATTAAAGTCAATGGACCAGGCCAGAAATGATAAGCCAGTTCGTCAACCTCTGCCGGGATATTTACCGCGATTTCTTCCAATGCCTGCACATCTGCAATATGTACAATCAATGGATTATCCGACGGTCTTCCCTTTGCCGCATATGTTTTTTTTGCTGCTTCTTCATCCAATGCATTTGCACCCAATCCATAAACAGTTTCTGTAGGAAAAGCCACAAGTCCGCCTTTTTTTAAAATTTTTCCGGCTTCCTGCATGATTCTTATATTAATTTTATTCGCATCTATCTTTTTGATAATCGTCTTCATAGGTTTATCACCCCGTCAAATCAGGAAATTTTTTCTTGTAAAATTTATTATATTATAACACTAAAGCCTATAAAGTAAAACTACTTTATAGGCTTTCTATCTCCACATTCTATTACACAGAAAAACACTGAGAATTTCATTCCTCCGATAAAATAAACTCATGAATCCCATTTGCAACTGCTGCTGCCATCTTTTGTTGATATTCTTCCGTAATCAACAAATCCGCCTCTTTCTGATTACTTAAAAAACCACACTCCACAATCACTGTGGGAATCTTCGTCTTTTTTAATAAGTAATATGTATCATTTTCCTTTGCCTGCCTTTTATTATCTGAATCTACATCTAACATCGCTTCCTGTAATATTTTGGCAGCTTTTTCCCCACTCTTTGAATGAGTATAATAAAAAACCTGTGCTCCATGAATACTTTCCTGTGAATAACTATTTTGATGAATACTTACAGCAATAACTGGTTTTTTATCATTAATCAATGAAACCCTCGCTTTCAAATCTTCCACTTTTGAATCAGCTACCCCTTCATCATTCTCTCTTGTCATAATAACAGTATATCCTTGTTTCTTTAGATATTTTTCTACTTTTTTAGCAATAATCAAATTTACATCTTTTTCCAATGCACCGTTGATTCCTATTTTTCCAGGATCGAATCCTCCGTGTCCTGAATCCAAAACAATTAATAAACCTTCTCCTTTTTCTTTATTCTCTTCCGTACTATTATTTTCCTTATTTTTATTCACTGCACCCGATGTTTCTTCTGCGCTGTTATCCTGTTCATTTTTCTGTATCATATTCTCCTTTGATTCAGTTTCATTATCTTCCATTTTTTTATCCACCTGTGAATACAATCGTTCCCCCAAAGTCTGACTTCCGATTACAATACATACTAACATGGCTATCATTAGAATAATTCCAATTTTTTTCCGCAAAAAAACATCCCCTTTCGCATATATTCTTATATATATGCAAAAAGAGGATGTTTCTTTCACTTTAGGCTCATTAATTTACATACTGAAGTATTACATCCCATACACCGGAATTTTCTGAACCAAGTGACCACTCAGCCACCCCTGCCAGATTTTCGCTCTTAATGAGCTTCATCTTTTCTTCCAGAGATTGTACATCTTCCAGCCAGATTTTATAGACTCCGCCATCTGCTTCCCATTGTGCATAATTTTGCTTCGTCTTATCATCCCATGATGCCTGTACACCATACTGCTCCAATGTCTGACTTGCCTGGTCCATAGTCATAACAGTACTCGTTACTTTTTTTGAATATGCCGCAGCATCTGTTCCCTGTTCTTCAGCTTTCTCTTCCGCAGTTTTTTCTGTTTCCTGCCAAAGCCTTGTATAAAGAGGGATTCCTGCTACCAGTTTTTCATGTGGAATATAGTTTAATGCATCTTCTATTCCTTGTTTTACGTATCCATAAGACGCTACCGAACCTGCCTCATAAGAACCTTCCACATGCTCATCATACCCCATGATCATGATGTAATCAGCCATAATACTTTGTTCTTTTAAATTATAATGTTCATTGTAAGGCTGCGGAACATAATTATTTATCGAAAATACAAGTCCGTTCTGTCTGCATTTTACCGATAACTCTCGAACAAATTGAATATAATGCTCTCCACATTCTAAAGAAACCAATTCAAAATCGAGATTAATTCCATCAATTCCGGCTCTAAGTGCTTCAGCAATTACCTGATTAATCAGATTTTCTCTCTTTGATGTATAACTTAATACATCATAGGTCTCTTCATAGGAATTGATTCCTCCATGAAAATCTCTTAATACAGCCCATACATCTAATTTCGACTGATGAGCATAATTAACATAATCAGAAGAAGTAATTGATGTAAGATTTCCATCTGTATCTTCAATACTGAACCATGTAGGAGCAATCGTAGTCAATCCTTTTGTATTCGCAATCGTTTCCAACATATAGCTATTAGCATCAGGATTATCTATATTATGCCAGGCCATATTGATTGTTTGATTTACTGACATATTACTATACTCAGGCTCAATGAACTTTCTTGAAGTTGTTTCATTTACAGTCTTCCTCAGTGTATTCGTCTTTACATAACCAACAAATCCATCTGTAGTAGCAATTTTTTTCCAATTTCCTTCATCTTCTAATACAACAACTTTATCAGATTTTTCCACTTTCGTCAGAATTGGGCTTTTTACGCCTCCTTGATAACGGACTTCCGTATTTTTTTTGACAGAGGCTGTCTGGATATCACCCCATTCACATGTAATTGACGCTCTATCCGGATTCTCATATACACTAAAATCCAGATTGGTATACTGTTGAATAAATGGAAGTGCAATATATGCTGTCCTGCCCTCTGTTTTCAGAATTACATAATTCTCACTTTTATTTTCATTTACTTCTGTATATTCTTTATTTCCGACTGCTACTGATACATTTCCATTCGGCAATGTATAAAGCATAATGCTTTCATTCGGGTCCCAATAAAATCTTTCATTAATATAATGTCTGACAATAGAATATTCTACATAAGGCTGTCCATCAATTAATTTACCAACAGGAGAACCGCCTTCTTCATTATTTATTACTTCATTATTGATTATCACTGCAAGATCATTCTCATCTTCCATACCAAAATATTGTTTCAAATCTGCTTCCTCTTTTGATGGACCGTATTTCCTCCAAAAGATAATTCCTCCTACAACAACTATCAATAATACTACAATCAGAGCCATACGCAGAATTAAATTCCTCCGCCTTCTTCTGGCACGGCTGTTTCTCCTTGTTCCGCGTGCATTCGGACGCTGCCTGTCTGATCCGCCTTCTGTATCCGTATTCCTTTGTCTGTCCACCCGACGCTTTCCTGCATCCCTGACATTTCTTTCTCCAACAGAATTATAATCCTGATTACTATTTATTTTTGAATATCTATTTTTTTGCACATTATCTATTCTGGAAGGTCTGGCATTTCGCCTGATATCAGAATCCGATGTTCTTGTCCCCTGCGTACTATTCGCTTCAGAATCTCTCATATTCTTCATTCTGGCCCTGCCGGCATCACGCAGACTGTCAATTTCAAATTTTCTAATATTACGTGCACCATTCTGTCCTGGCATTTTGTTTCTATTACCTATATTTCCAGATGTCCTCATGCTTTCATCTTCTGTTGTCCCTGTATAACCCATATCTTTTTCTGGTCCAAAATTTCCTGATTTCTGTCTGTAACTCTGATTTTCGCCTTGCTCTATATCAGACCATTGATGATTCGTGGTATCAAATCCTGTTCCTTGTCTTTCGTCCATTCTTACCTCCTGTCCGGACTTTTTATATAAAGAAATTTTCTGAAATTTTGATTCTTAACACAAATTTCTTATTCTATATTCTTTTTCGAACAAAATCCGCTTCATTAAACATATCTTTTCGTATGCTCATTAGATATATTTTATATATACGTGAACATTATACCACATTTTTTTCTTTCGTCATCAGAATTTTAGGAAATCACAAAAAAAACATCAGAATTTTATACTTTTATACATCTTATATTTATATACAGATTTTAATGGTTAGATAAAGGGGTTATCACTGGTTTTCTCTTACTTTCTTTTTTTCTATTAATATTGATAAATGAAAGTGATTCTATATGTCCTTCCTTATCCAGTTCATAGTCTCTCATATAACTGCCTGTTTCCCGTACCATATGCGCTTTTACAACCTGCATCGGACTTGCATAACTTCCATCAATAAGAATACAAACTCCATTTTTCTCAAAGTCTTCTAATTCCGTATATAGTTTTTCATATGATATTTTTTTCTTCCTCATTCGTTCCGCTCCTCTCTCTGCAGGTTTTGATAAATAATACTGCATATATTTCTGCCAGATGAAGGTTATGTGACATACTGACGGTCATACAGACAGAAGATAGTAAGAATCCTGCAGGAGTTTTCTTTTTTTTAATCTGTTCCTGAATCTGGAACTCTGACTACTTTGATTTTCAGAATAAATCTAAGATTTTTTAATTACGATTTTCTCCATTCGGATGTGTGCAGGACATTCGAATGAAATTTTCTTTTTCTTCCCTCCTCCCATAATTAAATTTATTTATCACCGAATACTACCTTCTGTATCTGCCATTATAAGAATCCTAAAATATAATTTCAATGTGTTTTTTGTTTATAAACCATGTTAATTTGTTCATAATACTTTTTTGTATTCACATAAAAATTAACACATTTTCTTTTTCTGTGAATAATATACCATAAGAGTTTATAATGTCCGCTGTCTGGCAATACCTTAATAATGGGTAGTATTCCATTATTTTTCAATATATTTTATGATATTTTTTCTTTACATATCCATGGATTTTGTTTATACTAAAGTTGTGAAATGTATATTTTCCATATTACACCAATAGTTGGATAAGTATACATAAGTGGACATATTCCACATATCATTTATATCAATTCAAAATAATACATCCT
>CANOBT010000046.1 GCA_947564305.1 uncultured Lachnospiraceae bacterium
AAAATTTAATAACTTTCAAATGGCTTAATTGAAGTTTGCGTTGACATACAAACGTGATTTCTCAAAAATCTATGTAAAAATGGAAAATTTTGTTGTTGTTTTTTTATGTATCATGTATACTGAGGATTATTATTAAGAAGATGGATGATGAAAGGAAATTAAGTTATGACAAGTCAGACATTAAGGGAAGCAAGAAAATATGAAGAGGCTGCCGAAAAAATGATCCGGGAAGATGAAAGACCAGAATTTCATCTGTCTACCCGTTCAGGCTGGATGAATGATCCGAATGGATTTTCTTATTATAATGGACAATACCACATGTTCTATCAGTATTATCCTTATGATACAAAATGGGGAGCTATGCACTGGGGGCATGCGGTAAGTAAGGACCTTCTGCATTGGGAATACCTGCCGGCATCACTGGCTCCGGATGAGATTTATGACAAGGATGGCTGTTTCTCAGGAAGTGCGATTGAACTTCCTGATGGCAGACAGCTTCTGATGTATACAGGGGTTATTGGAGAAACGCGATGGGGCATTGGACACCGCGAGACACAGAACCAGTGTATTGCTGTTGGAGATGGAGTAGATTATGAAAAATATGAATCTAACCCGGTTATTTTAGGAGAAGATTTGCCAGAAGGATTCAGCAGGGAGGATTTCCGGGACCCGAAGATATGGAAGGGAGCAGACGGCAGGTATTGGTGTGTAATCGGTAATCGTCCGGCAGATGGAAGCGGACAGATACTGCTATTTTCCAGTGACGATTGTTTCCGGTGGAAATATGAAAAGATACTTGCAGAAAACCGGAATCGTTATGGAAAGATGTGGGAGTGCCCTGATTTCTTTGAACTGGATGGCCAATGGGTTCTTTTGGTGAGTCCACAGGACATGCTGCCCCAGGGATTCGAGTTCCACAATGGAAACGGAACTCTGTGCATTGTAGGAGAATTTGACAAGGATACGCTGACATTTACAGAGAAGACACATTATTCGATTGATTATGGGATTGACTTTTATGCTCCCCAGACTGTACTTACCCCGGATGGGCGGCGGATTATGATTGGCTGGATGCAGAACTGGGATACTTGTATGCCCCATTCTCCGTATCAAAAATGGTTTGGTCAGATGAGCCTGCCCAGGGAACTGTCTGTAAAAAACGGAAGATTGTATCAGAAACCAACCAAAGAATTAGAGGATATGCGGAAAAATAAATCGGAATATTCAGAAGTGGTTCTGGAGAATGATACGATTCATCTGGAAGGTATCCGGGGACGAAAAATAGATATGGAGCTGTCTATTCGTCCAGGAGAATCAGGAAAAAGTTATCGAAAATTTGCAGTGCGTTTTGCACAGAATGAAGAATATCAGACTTCTTTAAGTTTCCGTCCATATGAGTCAGTACTGAAAATTGACCGGAAATTCTCTGGTTCCAGGAGAGGACTTATTCATCAAAGAAGATGTAAGGTAAACAGCCGGAATGATGAGTTGAAACTAAGGCTTATTTTAGACCGATTCAGTGTGGAAGTTTTCATTAATGATGGAGAGCAGGTTATGTCAGCTACCATTTATACTGATTTGGCGGCGGACGGGATTTCTTTCTTTGCGGATGGGAAGATAAAGATGGATGTCCTCAAGTATGATTTGTAACCAATTTTTTCTTTATTTTTCCGTATAATATAACCATTCATTTCGGCCTCGGTTCCGTGGTATACTACGTTTGCTAAATGTAAAACCACAGAACAGGAGGCCGATTATGTCGATTATTTTCAATGAGCAGACGAAAACGATTACGCTGCAGACTAAAAATACATCTTATCAGATGAAAATAGGAAATTTGGATTATCTGCTGCATCTTTATTACGGACCAACCATCTATGATGCAGACATGAACTACCAGATTATGCAGTATGACCGGGGATTTTCAGGGAATCCTTATGAGTCGAGAAATGCCAGGACTTTTTCTTTGGATGCCCAGCCGCAGGAATTCAGTACGCAGCAGCAGGGGGACTTTCGCACCACCAGTATTGAGGTTGTGAATGCGGACGGAAGCTATTCTTTTAATGGAAGAGTCGCGCGCTTCGATCTGCGGGAGGATAAATATCAGTTGGAAACTCTGCCCTGTACTTTTGCAAACAGGGATGAGCAAGTTGATACATTGGAAATTGTATTGTCAGATGATGTCAGTCACGTTGAGGTCATATTATTATACAGTGTATTTGAAGAGGCGGATATGATCACTCGTGCTGTAAAAGTTTATAACACTGGAAATGACTCAATTCAATTAAAGAAGATCATGTCGGTCTGCCTGGATTTTTTGAATGGCCTGAATATGGATCTGGTCAGCCTTCCAGGCCGATACGGGCAGGAGCGTCAGGTGGAACGGCAGAGGATGACGCATCATATACATACCATCGGGAGTGTGCGCGGTTCTTCCAGTCACCAGCAGAATCCGTTTGTAATTCTGTGCGACAAAGAAGCGACAGAAGATTCTGGGAAATGTTATGGATTTTCTCTTGTATACAGCGGCAATTTCCTTACGGAAGTGGAACTGGACCAGTATGACCAGCTTCGTCTCGTGATGGGAATCAACCCCAAACAGTTTGTATATGAGATCAAGCCGGGAGAGGCCTTTGAAGCTCCGGAGGTGGTCATGGCATTTACAGAGCACGGTTTCACAGGACTGACTCATTTATACCATGATTTTTATCGCACGAACCTGTGTAAAAGTAAATTTGTTTCCGAAGTGCGCCGGCCTGTTTTGATCAATAGCTGGGAAGCTGCATTCATGGATTTTGATGATGTGAAGCTTGTAGAAATTGCAAAGGCAGCGAAAAATATGGGCGTTGACATGCTAGTTATGGACGATGGCTGGTTTGGAAAACGGGATGATGACAACAGCGGCCTGGGAGACTGGGTAGTCAATGAAGAAAAAATCAAAGGCGGTCTGCATAAACTGGTAGAGCAGATCAATAACCTGGGAATGAAATTCGGCATCTGGTTTGAGCCGGAGATGGTGTCCGAGGACAGTAACCTGTATCGAGCCCATCCTGAATGGGCAATGCAGATTCCCGGCCGCCACGCGGTCCGCAGCCGGAATCAGATGGCATTGGACATGAGCCGCAGGGAAGTTCAGGATTATTTGATCAAAAGCATCAATGCTATTCTGGATGATGCCAATATTTACTATGTGAAATGGGATATCAACCGTTCTCTTGCGGATATCTGGTCCAATGTACTTTCCGCAGAAAAGCAGGGCGAAGTATACCATCGTTATATTCTTGGTCTGTACCGCGTGATGAACGAGATTATCCTGACACACCCGGATATTTTGTTTGAGGGCTGCAGCGGGGGCGGCGGCCGTTATGACCCTGCAATGCTCCATTATTATCCTCAGTACTGGGTCAGCGATAATAACAATCCGATTGACCGTCTGAAGCTGCATTATGGGACATCCTTTGTCTATCCTATTTCTACGATGGGGGCGCATATTTCGGACAGTGGAAAATTCGTACCCCTTGAGACAAAAGCAGTGGTTGCCATGTGCGGAACATTTGGATATGAATTAAATGCAGCAGAACTGACAGAAGAGGAACAGGAAATCTGCAGGAAACAAAGTGACCTATTCCGTAAATATTATCCGATTATCTTTGGCGGAGATTATTACCGGCTGAGCAATCCGTTTGAAGTGGGGAATATGACGGCATGGCAGCATGTGACAAAGGATAAGAAAGAGTCTTTGCTTAGTGTCGTAGTTACAAATCTGACCTGTAACGGACCTCAGGAATATGTACGGGCAAAAGGACTTGTGCCGGATGCCATGTATCAGATTAATGACGGCGAAAAAATACTTTCCGGCGCCGCACTGATGCATGCAGGGCTGCCCATTGACCGGGAAGTGCCGGAGTACAGTGCATTTCAGTTCTACCTGAAACAAGTATAAGGATAAAAGTAAATGAAAGCCTCCATTACGCTGCCGGACAGAAATTGTACTGTGGCGTAATGGGGGTGCTTTTAAAATAACAGAAAGGTAAAAACAGATGAGCAGATTATTAGAGGAATTGAAACAGTATATAACCAAGATGAACCAATATGAGTATGTAACCACGTTATTATTATGGGATATGCAGACGAAGACTCCAAAACTGGGGCGGCCTGCCAATGTAGATGCATTGACGCATTTTTCGTCAGAAAAATTTGCATTGTCTACTTCTGAGGAATTGGGAAGGATGTTGGATAATCTGGAAACATCAGAGGAATATGAAACATTGGATGACACATGGAAATTTATTGTCCGCCGCATGAAACGTGATTTTGACCGTAACCGCCGGATTCCGGCTGACGTGTACGAGGCATTTGTGCGTGCGCAGGCGGAATCCGGCAATGCCTGGGTGGATGCAAAGAATGCTGATGACTTTTCCATTTATGCTCCTCATTTAAAGAATATGATTGAGATGAGAAAAGAAATCACAGGCTATACGGACCCAGGAAAAGAGGTCTATGATGCTTTGTTGAATGAATTTGAGGAAGGAATGGATTCTGCCACCATTGACCGTCTCTTTGAGGACTTAAAACGGGAGCTGATTCCCCTTGTACATCAGATTATAGCAAAGACGCAGCCGGATGATACGGCATTTCATGTATACGCCGATCCCGACAACCAGAAGAAAGTTGAGAGAATGCTTTTGGACTATATCGGATTTCGCATGGATGCGGGGGCGCTCGGTGAGACGGAGCATCCTTTTACCACAAGCTTTTCCACAAAGGATGTGCGTATCGCCAGTCATTACCATGAGTATGACCCATTGTCCGCTATATTTTCCGCAATCCATGAGGGCGGGCATGGTATTTTTGATCAGAATGTAAATCCGGAGTATGACGGCACTGTAGCGGGAAGCTGCTGCCATATGGGAATCCATGAGAGCCAGTCAAGATTTTATGAGAATATCCTTGGGCGGAATAAAAACTTCTGGGTTCCAATCTATGATAAACTTGGAGAATTTCTGCCTCAGTTTCAGGAAATTTCACTGGATGATTTCTATCATGAGATTAACCATGTGAGAAATAGCTTTATTCGAATAGAAGCAGATGAAGTGACCTACTGCCTTCATATTATACTGCGCTATGAGATGGAGCAGGCGATTTTCCGCAATCACGTTCCGGTGGAAGAACTTCCGGCGCTCTGGAATCAGAAAATGGAAGAATACTTGCAGATGACTCCTGAAAATGACAGCGAAGGTATCCTGCAGGATATACACTGGTCGGATGGTTCCTTTGGATATTTCCCATCCTACCTGCTAGGGAGCATTTATGATGGAATGTATTTGGATGCCATAGAGCAGGAACTTGGCTCGGTAGACGAACTGCTTGCTGCAGGTCAGATTTCTAAAATCACAAAATGGCTGAATGAAAAAGTCCATTGGTATGGAAGTACACGCAGACCGAAGGAAGTCATAGAAGCTGTTTGCGGCAGAGAGGTTTCGGCAGAACCTTTGATTCGGTATTTTAAGAAGAAATATACGGAAATATATGGTTTGTAATGCTGACTAGGCATAAAATCATCGGGCGTTGTAAAACTTCTTGACAAAAAGGTTTTTGAAAGCTATGATATTACTTAGCTTATTTGAAGTTAACAATTTTGTAAAATTTAAAGGTGTTGAAAAAGAGGAGTACATAATTACTTCCTACAGAGAGAACTGTCCATTGGCTGAAAGGCAGTTTGGGAATCAGGATTATGGAATGTGGCTTTTGAACCGGATGTCTGAATCAGGAGAAAGGCTGTCAGCGGCAGGCTTTCAGTATTTCCGTCAGTAGGACGTCACGTGGTGGTTTACGTTACAGAACCAAGAGTTAAGTTATGGGGCGGCAGGAAAAGCGGTACACATCGTATTTTCCATGCCACATCATAAGTATAGGAACTAAGGTGGTACCGCGGAGACTGATTCGCCCTTTACGATTGTAAAGGGCTTTTTTTATTATAGAAAATGTGAAAAATCCGTGAAGTACTGAGCCGGCAGGGATCGGGCTGTGTAAAGTATCGCTTAAAAGGAGATATGGGAGCTGCCTGCATTTAGAATCAGGAGGGAAAAATCATGAGTAAAGAACTGGCTAAGACGTATAATCCGAAGGAAATTGAGGAAAAACTGTATGAGAAGTGGTGTGAAAATAAATATTTTCACGCAGAGGTGGATCGTGACAGAAAACCATTTACAACAGTGATGCCGCCACCGAATATCACTGGAAAACTTCACATGGGGCATGCTCTGGATAACACGCTGCAGGATATTTTAATCCGGTATAAAAGGATGGAAGGATACAACGCCTTGTGGATACCGGGGACGGACCATGCAGCCATTTCCACCGAAGTCAAGGTGACGAATCAGTTAAAGTCTGAAGGGATTGATAAAAAAGAATTGGGCCGGGAGGGATTTTTGGAACGAACCTGGCAGTGGAAAGAGGAATACGCAGGAACCATTGAAAACCAGTTGAAGAAGCTGGGTATTTCCTGTGACTGGGACAGAGAACGGTTTACGATGGATGAAGGCTGTTCCAAGGCTGTAGAGGAAGTATTTATTAACTTATACGAAAAGGGATACATTTATAAAGGCTCCAGAATTATCAATTGGTGCCCGGTATGTAAGACTTCTTTATCTGATGCAGAGGTGGAGCATGAAGAGCAGGGAGGACATTTCTGGCATATTAAGTATCCTATCGTAGGTACGGAGGACTTCCTGGAAATAGCTACCACCCGTCCGGAAACCATGCTTGGCGATACAGCCATTGCAGTGCATCCGGAAGACGAGCGGTACAAAGAGATTGTAGGAAAAACCGTTATGCTTCCATTGGTAAACCGGGAAATCCCGATTGTGGCGGACTTTTATGTAGACAAAGAATTTGGAACCGGTGCAGTGAAGATCACACCGGCACACGACCCAAATGACTTTGAAGTTGGAAAGCGGCACAACCTGGAAGAAATCAATATCATGAATGACGATGCCACTATCAATGAACGAGGCGGCAAGTATGCAGGGATGGAACGTTATGAGGCAAGAAAAGCTATCGTAAAAGACCTGGAGGAGCAGGGATATCTGGTGAAAGTGGAACCTCATTCCCATAATGTAGGAACCCATGACCGCTGTGGGACGACAGTAGAGCCGCTCATCAAACAGCAGTGGTTCGTGAAGATGGAGGAACTGGCAAAGCCTGCGATTGAGGCGCTGCATACAGGAGAATTAAAATTTGTTCCGGAGCGCTTTAACAAGATTTACCTGCATTGGCTGGAAAATATCAAAGATTGGTGTATCTCGCGGCAGATTTGGTGGGGACACCGTATTCCGGCATATTACTGTGATGAATGCGGCGAATTTGTAGTGGCAAGAGAGATGCCGGAAAAATGTCCGCATTGCGGCTGTACACATTTTACACAAGATGAGGACACGCTGGACACCTGGTTCAGTTCTGCCCTGTGGCCGTTCTCCACACTGGGATGGCCGGAGAAGACCGAAGATTTAGATTATTTCTATCCTACGGATGTACTGGTAACTGGTTATGACATCATCTTTTTCTGGGTAATCCGTATGGTATTTTCGGGACTTGAGCATACGGGAAAATCTCCTTTCCATACAGTACTCATCCACGGACTGGTGCGGGATGCATTAGGCCGCAAGATGAGTAAATCTCTGGGAAATGGAATTGACCCGTTGGAAATTATCGACCAGTATGGTGCAGATGCGCTCCGCCTGACGCTGGTAACCGGAAATGCACCTGGAAATGATATGCGCTTCTCCAATGAGAGAGTGGAGGCAAGCCGGAATTTTGCAAATAAGGTGTGGAATGCATCCCGGTTCATCCTGATGAATATGAAAGAAAACATTATAGATGAGCCCGAAGACTTTCTGCTGAAACCTGCGGACAGATGGATTCTCGCAAAAGTCAACAGGCTGGCAAAGGATGTAACCGAGAACATGGATAAATACGAGCTTGGAATTGCCGTTCAAAAAGTCTATGATTTCATATGGGATGAATTCTGTGACTGGTATGTGGAATTGGCGAAATATCGGATTTATCATGCAGAGGAAAATTCTCAGTCTGCAAAATGTGCCCTGTGGACGTTGAAAACAGTGCTGGGGCAGGCATTAAAGCTCCTGCATCCGTTCATGCCGTTTATTACGGAAGAAATCTACGGTGCGCTGGTGCCTGAGGAAGAATCCCTGATGATTTCTTCCTGGCCGGTATACCGTACGGAATGGGAGTTCCCAATGGCGGAAGAACTGATGAACCATGTAAAAGAGATTACCCGCGGTATCCGGAATATGCGTGCAGAGATGAATGTACCGAATAACCGCAGGACGAAGGTATTTATCATCAGTCAGGACCGGAACCTGCTGAGTGGGATTGAGGCATTCAAAGAGTCTGCAAAGCCGTTGATGCTGGCCAATGATATCATCCTTCATTACGAAAAGAAGGAGATTGCAGAAGACGCGGTGTCAATCGTAGTTCCGGGAGCAACCGTGTATCTTCCGTTGGAGGATTTGGTTGATTTTGAGCAGGAACTGGAACGGCTCACAAAAGAGGAAGAAAAGCTTAAAAAGGAAATTGCAAGGGCAAAGGGAATGCTGTCCAATGAAAAGTTTCTGAGTAAGGCACCGGAGAAAAAGGTTCAGGAAGAAAAGGAGAAACTGGAGAAATATACGCAGATGCTGGCGCAGGTGCAGGAGCGGATGGCAGGACTTAAGAAGGCGTAAGGAAGTCGGAAGATATTACGCGCATAAAAATTACTTTATGATGACACGTGAGCAGGTGGTTACAAAAGTTTGATTGGTTACAAATGGGAGAGAAGTTAAGATGAAGAAGGTTCAGATCAAGAAGCCGGATTTCAGAGGCTTCTTTCACAAGATAAAAAATTTAAAAGTAGAAGACCTCAAAGCACGCTGGAGGGCAAAACGTGAGCGCCGCGCAAGGATACTTGAGGAGCGGCGCAATACAAAATTTGCGAAGAAGATGGCGCCAGTATACCGTTTTATGAATTGGTTTTCTCTTGTGTTCCACTATCTTTTGGCATGTGTGCTAAACTTTTTTGTGGAGGTAATTTCTAGGCATTCTATTTTTAAGGCGTGGGATTATATGACGGGAACCCCGAAGGTGTTCTTGTTTAATGCCTTTTTGATTTTTGCTACATTTTCGATAGTCTATCTGGTAAGACGAAGGGTATTTGCCAGGATACTGCTCAGTGTATTCTGGCTGTTCCTCGGCGCATGTAACGGGTATCTGCTTATAAAGCGCGTGACTCCGTTTAATGCGCAGGATTTGAAAGTACTTTCGGATGCACTTTCACTGACGAAAAATTATTTTTCTACGTTTGAATTGTGCCTGCTAATCGTGGGAATCGGCGCAGTCCTCCTGTGGGTGGTTTCTATGTGGAGACGAGGCGGACAGTTTAACGGAAAGATGCATCGTGTGCTTGCACTTATCGGAGTAGGCTGTTGGATTGGAGCCTACATTGTACTGACAGATGCAGCAATTGAGAATCGTGTGATTTCTAATTATTTTGGAAATATTGCCTTTGCATATGAGGATTATGGATTTCCTTATTGTTTTACGGCCAGTATATTTAATACCGGTATCTCAGAACCAGCAGGGTACAGTGAAGAGACGATGCAGGCAATCAGTAAAGATGGAATGATTGCGGAAAATACCACAGAGCGGTCAGAGGACGAATTGCCGAATATTGTATTTGTCCAATTGGAATCTTATTTCGACCCGACTGAGGTGGAATGGCTGCAGTTTTCAGAAGACCCGATTCCAAATTTACGGAAAATGTATAAGGAATATTCCAGCGGATATTTCAAAGTGCCTTCCGTGGGTGCAGGTACGGCAAATACGGAATTTGAAGTTCTGACAGGTATGAGTATGCGCTTTTTTGGGCCGGGAGAATATCCGTATAAAACTTATGCCAAGACGAAACTTCTGGAAAGCGCTGCATCAGCTTTGTCGAGTCTTGGGTATGGGGCAGAAGCGCTTCACAACAATGGAGGAAACTTCTACAGCCGTGCACAGGTATTTAACCATATGGGATTTGACCATTATACAAGCAAGGAATTTATGAATATCCTTCGGACCACTCCCAAGGCATGGGCAACGGATGATATCTTGATACCCAACATCATGGACTCTATGGATACCACGGAAGGACAGGATTTTGTGTTTGCAATCAGTGTCCAGGGGCACGGAGATTATCCTACGGAAAAGATGATTGAAAACCCTGAAATCATTGTCAGCGGCGTAGAGGATCCGGGAAGACGCAATGCATGGGAATACTATGTAAACGAAGTGTATGAGATGGATAAATTTGCCGGAGATTTAGTGAAAGAAATCGAAAAACGGGGAGAACCGTCTGTGGTGGTCTTCTATGGGGATCATTTGCCGACTATGGATCTGCAGGCAAAAGACATGAAGAGCCGGTATCTGTATAATACCAATTATGTAATCTGGGATAATATCGGTTTAGAGAAAAAAGACGGAAATTACGCGGCATATCAGATTATGGCGGAGGTTCTGGACCGTCTGGACATCCATGCAGGGACCGTGTTCAATTATCATCAGCAGCGTCATCAAACAAAAAATTATCTGGCAGACCTGGAATTACTGCAATATGACATTTTATATGGAAAGCAATATGTGTACGAAAAAACAGGGAATCCGATTACGTCAGGCCATATGGTGATGGGTGTGAAAGACACACTGGTCACAGATCTGGTAGAACAGTTAGACGGCACCTATAGTGTGTATGGAGAGAATTTTACGAAGCAGAGCAAGGTATATATCAATGGTGAAAAGCAGACCAGTTCCTTTTTGAATAATACAAGGATAGACTTGAAGGAATCCGTTTTGGAGGAAGGCGATATTGTCATGGTGGCACAGGTCGGCTCCAGCAATACCATTTTCCGGACTTCAAAAGAATACAAATATAGAGACGGGCGGTTGGTAACACTGCCCAGAAATACAACGACAGTAAAGACAGGACGCAACGCATTTATCGGGAACGATGAAGGGCAGTAAGAGACAGGCAGTGGCAGTTGGAGGCTTTGTGGACTGTTATGATAAGGAGAATGTATGACATACCAGGAAGCAGTCGACTATATCCTGCAAATTCCAAGATTTACAAAAAAGAACCCGTTGGAACATACAAAAGAATTTTTGAGTTTCCTGGGAAACCCGGAACAGAACTTTAAGGTCATCCATGTGGCGGGGACAAACGGCAAAGGTTCTGTCTGTGTCTATCTGGACGCGATGCTTCGTGCACAGGGAAAATCAACAGGGCTTTTTGTCTCGCCCCACCTGGTGAAAGTAAATGAGCGGATTGCAGTCAATGGAGTACCGGTTACGGACGGCTGCTTTCTGCAGGTATTTCAGACCGTTATGGAGAAAGTCCGGGCGATGGAGGCCGGGGGAAGGCCGCATCCCACCTTTTTTGAGATGTTGTTCGGCATGGCTGTGACCGCATTTGCACAGGCAGGAGTAGAATATGCGGTGTTGGAAACAGGACTGGGAGGCCGTCTGGATGCGACCAATGCGGTGGAACATCCCGTCTGTTCCGTCATCACGTCGATAGGTATGGATCACATGGAGATTTTAGGGGACACATTAGAGAAAATTGCTTTCGAAAAAGCTGGAATCTTGAAAAAAAAGGTTCCGGCGTTCTATTCTGAAGGCGCGGAGATTTCGAATCATGTGTTGGAAGGATGTGCGGCGCAGCTTGGGATTTCCTGTAAAAAAATTGGGAAAAATGCGTTCAAAAATCTGAGAATTGAAGATAAAAATATTGCATTTTCCTGTACAAATGCGTATTATGGAAATACACCATGGCTTCTCCATAATACAGGCTTGTATCAGGCAGAGAACGCGATGCTTGCGATGGAAGTAATGCGCGGGCTCTTTGGAGAGCATGGTCAGCCCGAACTGTGGAGAAAAGCACTTGCTCAGGTTGTATGGGAAGGGCGGATGGAAGAAATACTGCCGGGAATCTATATAGACGGAGCGCATAATCTCAGTGCGGTGGAGCGCTTCGCAGAAAGCGTGAAGGCACGGGGACAGCACCGCAAGGCCGTACTATTTTCCGCTATGCAGGATAAAGACTATGAAAAAATGGCAGCCTGTCTCTGCAGGAATCTGGAGGCAGATTATTATGTTGTGACGCAGCTTGAGAACAGCCGGTCGGCAGAGGCAGCAGATTTGGCGGAGGTATTTGCCAGATATACGGATTGTCCAATCGTGGTGCGGGATTCACTTGTGGAGGCATGGGATTATATTAGAGGCTGTCAGGGGGACAGGAGGATTTACTGCCTGGGTTCCCTTTATCTGGTTGGTATGCTCAAAGAGATGGTGTAGAGAGAGCTTCCGTAATTTAGGAGGAAAGCAAAAATGTTAAATTTTGAAGAAGAACTGAAGAAATTCAAACCGAGCCTGGAAGTGGAAGACATTGAGGATGCTGTTTACCAGGAAGATCTGTCGGACGTGTCAGATTTGTTAAAGCAGGTGATGGATCAGAAGAAATAGAAAGAAAATGGTGAAGTTTGATGGACTATACGAAGAAAATCATCCGCCAGTCAAACGCCTGGTATAATGATGGGCTGCAGAAAGCCAGGATACGGGAGATGTCCGGTGCAATCCAGTCGCTTAGGCGGAGCCTGCAGTATAAACGGGACAATATTATGGCGCGTAACCTTCTGGGTCTGGTTTATTATGGCAGGGGCGAGGTTGTAGAAGCGCTGACAGAGTGGATTATCAGTAAGAACTTACGTCCCAGGGATAATATTGCCAACGGATATATCCGGAATATACAAAATTCAGCCAGGGAACTTGAGGTCATCAACCAGGCGGTAAAGCGTTATAACCAGTGTCTCATCTACTGTCAGCAGAATGGCGAGGACATGGCGATTATCCAACTGAAAAAGGTGACGGATGCTCATCCTGCATTTTTGAAGGCCCATCAGCTTCTGGCTCTGCTTTACCTGCATACAAAGCAGTACGCAAAGGCCAGGCAGGTCCTTGCAACTGCGAGGAAGCTGGATACGACTAATGAGATCACTCTCCGCTATATGCATGAACTTACACAGGTCAGGGGAAAGAAGAAGGCGAACAAACGGGGAAGCAAGGGTACAAAAAAGAAAAAAAAGAAGAAAGAGACGATAGAATACAGCCTGGGGAATGAGACGATCATCCAGCCTGCCCATCGTATGGTGAAGGAATTGGCGGGACGTTTTACGGTTATGAATATTGTATTGGGGGCGGCAATCGGAGCGGCAATTGTGTGGTTTCTGGTGGTGCCTGCGGTGGATGAGTCCAAGACGGACAAGCGGAACAAAGAGACTATTGAGTACAGCCAGCGGATTAACGCGATGGAGGCTCAGATCAGCGCATTGACCAGAACTTTGGACAATTACCGTGCAGACAGTGCAGACTCGGAAGAGGCTGTTCAGACGGCGGCAGTTACGGCGGACAGTTATGAAAATCTGATGATAGCGTCGGAGCAGTATCATTCAGGAAACTATTCGGAGGATATGGTTGCCGATACACTTTTGAATATTAACAGGGCTTCCCTTGGGGAAAATGGGCAGACAGAGTTCGACAGTCTGACAACAGATGTATATCCGGTGGCCTGTGAAACGAAATATGATTCTGGTATTGCTTCATTAAATGTGGCAAATTACGAGACAGCTATTGAGAATCTTCTGCAGGTTATTAGGATGGATGAGTCCTACGATGACGGCGGAGCACTTTTAAGTCTCGGAAAAGCTTACTTAGAAAACGGTGATTCAGAGACGGCAACGACTTATTTTAAGCGGGTCAATGAATTGTTCCCTGATGGCGAAAATGCGGCGGAGGCAAAAGAAAATCTGGAAGCAATCGCTGTGGCCGCGACCCAGGATGCACAAGAGTAATTATAGATACGAAAGAGAAGGATGTGTAGAAATTACATGTCCTTTTTTGATTTTATAGCGAGGAGGAAGGAGTATAAATGAAGTTTCAGGTAGAGGAGAACTGTCTTACCATCTTCCTGCCCAAAGAGGTGGACCACCATAGGGCGGAAGAAATACGGAAAGATGCGGATGCTGTAATCGAGCGGAATCATATCAAATATGTGATTTTTGATTTCGCAGAGACAGAATTTATGGACAGCTCAGGGATTGGGGCAGTGATGGGCAGGTACCGGCTGGTCCATCTGATTGGCGGCGAAGTATGGGGAGTACATGCCAACGAGAGAATCAAAAAGATTTTAACTATGTCAGGAGTGACAAAAATAATGCAGATATATGAGGAGGAGCAAAAATGAGAGACACAAATGAAATGGAGGTCATATTTGACAGTTGTTCTTCAAACGAGGGATTCGCGAGGGTGGCCGTGGCTGCCTTTATGACACAGTTAAACCCTACGGTGGAGGAGGTAGCTGATGTGAAAACTGCCGTATCCGAGGCGGTGACAAATTCTATCATCCATGGTTATGAGCAGGAGATACATAAGATTTCCGTGAAATGCCGCATTGACAACGGCGTATTTATGGTGACTGTGAAAGACACAGGAAAGGGAATCGAAGATGTGGAACAGGCAATGATGCCTATGTATACAACGAAACCGGAATTGGACCGCTCTGGCATGGGATTTGCGTTTATGGAAGCATTTATGGATAAGGTGGAAGTAGAATCTGTCTTGGGTGAGGGGACGACAGTCAGGATGGAGAAAACAATCGGAAAAGGAAGAAGCCTATGGACCACACGATCGCTTTGATACAGAAATCTCACGAAGGAGATAAAGAAGCGAGAGAACAGCTGGTGAAAGAAAATGTGGGACTCATTTGGTGCGTGGTAAAGCGGTTTTACGGACGGGGGACGGAACCGGAGGATTTATTCCAGATAGGAAGCATCGGACTCTTAAAAGCGATTGATAAATTTGATCTGTCTTATGATGTCCGGTTTTCTACTTATGCAGTGCCTATGATCACAGGGGAAATCAAGCGCTTTTTGCGGGATGACGGAATGATCAAGGTCAGCCGGTCCTTAAAGGAGCTTGCCTATAAAATACTGCAGGCAAGAGAAAAACTGACCACAGAGTGGGGAAGGGAACCGAATATAGAGGAACTTTCAGAAACTCTTCATGTGGAAAAAGAAGAAATTGTCCAGGCAATGGAGGCCGGCGGGGAGGTGGAATCAATCTATAAGCCGATCCATCAAAAAGAAGGCAATGAAATCCGCCTGATGGACAAGCTTGAGGAAAAGGAGCGCCGAGAGGAAAAAATTCTGGACCATATGCTGCTGAAACAGCTTTTGGATACGCTGGATAAAGAAGAAAGGCAGTTGATTTATATGCGTTATTTCCAGGACCAGACACAGTCGGCAGTCGGTAAAGCCATGGGGATTTCCCAGGTACAAGTGTCCAGAATGGAAAAAAAGATTATGGATACGCTGCGGCGTGAGGGATCGTATTAAATTTTCAGCTATCAAAAATTGTGTATATTTTTCTTATATTTTTAGATACTATCCTATTATGTAAAAGAAAGGGCAGGTGTCTGAAATGGAAGAGGCAAGAAGAAAAATACGGCTGTGCCTGATGAGTATTGTCCTGGCAGCGGCAGCCATTGGCGTTTTTTATTATTACTATCAAAGGACTGACACAATCCCGGGCAGTGAGGGGACATTGATTCAGAGACCGGGGGCACAATATCATGTCTGCTGATCAGGATACGGTTTATATCAAAGGAGACAGGGATATCGAGGTGACAAAAAGGGAAGTCACACTGGGAGATATTGTAACATTTGAGTGCAGCAATAAAGCGGTCATTCCAAAGTTGAAAGTTCTGAAGATTTTGAAAATTCCGGATGAAGGGAAACACCGTTATGTAATTTCTATTTTAAAAATTATTGCCTGCATTCACGAGCAATATCCGAATTTGGACATCCAGAATATGGGTGAGACAGACATTATCGTCACGTATGAAGATCAAAAGACTTCCGGCGTATTTGTACATGCAGTTAAGGCTGTTTTTGTAGCATTACTTACGTTTGCAGGTTCTGCATTTGCAATCATGGCATTTAACAACGATGCGTCTGTGTCAGATCTGTTTTCGCAGGTATATGAATTTGTGATGGGCTCCAAGTCAGATGGATTTACTATCATGGAAGTTAGTTATTCCGTAGGGATTACAATCGGGATTCTGGTGTTTTTCAACCATTTTGGAAAAAAGCGGTTTACAGTGGACCCTACGCCTTTGGAGGTGCAGATGCGGGTCTATGAAAATGACATCCAGACCACTCTGGTAGAAAATGCATCGAGGAAGGGGGCGGAGATGGATGTTGGGAAAGCAGATTCTGTTGGGAATCATCGGTCTTAGCTCCGGCGTTGTCATTGCAGGAGGGTTGTTTGCCCTTATTGTAGAACTGGGAGTGATTGCAGATTTTGCGGACAGGACGCATACGGCTGACAAAATTTTATTGTATGAGGATTGCGCGGCTTTTGGGGGAGTGGCAGGCAATCTTTTATCCGTCTTTCGGCCGGAGATGGGTTATCTCGGATTCCTGCTTCCGATTTTCGGGCTTTTATCAGGAATTTTTGTGGGATGCTGGGCAATGGCGCTCGCTGAGGTGCTGAATGTATTCCCGATATTTATACGAAGATTGAAAATTGTAAGATACAGCGTTATTTTTATCCTCAGCATGGCTCTTGGACGTGGCTTGGGAGCATTTATTTATCTGATAAAACGATGGTAAAAAGGGCAGGTATTCTCATGGGATACCTGCCCTTGTGCGTGATTCATATGATTCCCCAGAGCCAGTACAGAAATCCGAGTATCCATGTTGTGAATATCCCATACAAAATGACGGGACCTGCAATGGTGAAGATTTTACAGCCAATCCCGAACACCTGCCCCTCTTTTTTGTATTCGATGGCCGGTGCGGCAACAGAATTTGCAAATCCGGTAATCGGCACGAGAGCGCCAGCGCCACCCCATTTTGCAATTTTAGGATATACATTCATGCCTGTCAGTATAATGCTTAGCAAAATTAATAGCAGGGAAGTCCAGGCGCTGCATGAATCTTTGGAAAAATCCTTCAGCATACAGTAGTTATAGATGAGCTGTCCTGCCGTACAAATGATTCCGCCGGTAACAAAGGCCTTTCCCATATTCATCCAGATGTTGTGGACCGGTGTCTTTTGTTTGACATACGACTCATATTGTTTTTCCTTTTTCATTTTCTCTGTTTTATCCATATATTTTTCCTTTCTCTTTAAAAATGTTGTCTTGACATAGTATCTGAAAAATCTGATATCTTATGCAGCCGGCGTATAAAATCCGGTAAATATCCTTATACTATTTTTCAAAAATCAAATATGAAAGTAAATCAAGGTTTTCCTTTTATGGAATAGGAAAAAACGAAGTTATAGACGACAAAAGGATGCTTGATTGGAAATGGGGAATTTGCGTGGAACAAAAAATGGAGAGGAAAATGAACCAGACTAGGGGGGCACAGAGCATCAGCTTTGAGACAGCGCCCTATGTGCTCAGCAGCAGCAGTGTTGCGGGCAGCAAGGAGGCAGAGGGGCCTCTGGGAAAATTAATTGATATGACCAACCAGGATGATTTATTCGGGGCACAGACCTGGGAGGAAGCAGAGAGTAATATGCAGAAGGAGGCCTGCGTGCTTGCGCTTGGAAAAGCACATATAAAGCCGGAAGAAGTGCGGTTTCTCTTTGGAGGAGACCTGCTGCGCCAGGGTGTAGCCACGTCTATGGGAGTAGAATCATTACAGATTCCTTTATTCGGTCTGTATGGCGCCTGCTCCACTTCCGGGGAGGCGTTGGCGTTAAGTGCAATGAGTGTGGCGGCAGGATATGGGGACTATATGCTGGCAGTCACGTCCAGCCATTTTGGAAGCGCAGAGAAGGAATTCCGTTTTCCTCTGGGATATGCAAACCAACGCCCACTCTGCGCTCATTGGACGGTCACCGGAAGCGGCGCATTTATCGTGGGAACCGAGAAATCCCATGTGCGCATTTCTGGTGTGACAGTAGGAAAAATTGTGGATTATGGATTGAAGGATTCACAGAATATGGGGGCCTGCATGGCTCCGGCAGCTATGGATACGATTATCCGTAATCTGAAGGATTTTGGAAGAGAAGCAGAAGATTATGACAGGATTATTACCGGCGACCTGGGATATGTAGGCCAGGATATTTTGTTTGATCTGATGCAGGAGAAAGGGTATGATATCCGTGCGAAACATATGGACTGCGGAATGGTGATCTTTGACCAGAAAACACAGGACACACATGCCGGGGGAAGCGGGTGCGGCTGCGCAGCCGTCACCTTGTCATCCTATATTCTGCCGAAAATCCGCAAAGGAGAGTGGAAACGTGTGCTGTTTGTGCCTACGGGAGCTTTGCTTTCTACGGTGAGTTTCAATGAGGGTGCAAGTATCCCGGGAATTGCTCACGGAATTGTTCTGGAACATGTAAATTGATTTTTGAATTCAGGAGGAAATGAAATTGGATTATGTGAAAGCATTTTTAATCGGCGGGCTGATTTGTGCCCTGGTCCAGATTTTGCTGGACAGGACAAAATTAATGCCGGGCCGTGTCATGGTATTGTTGGTATGCAGCGGAGCAGTCTTAGGCTTCTGCAATCTTTATAAGCCGTTTCAGGATTTTGCAGGGGCAGGAGCAAGCGTTCCGCTCCTGGGATTTGGAAATGTCCTGTGGCAGGGTGTAAAAGAAGCCGTGGATAAAGGCGGGTTTCTGGGAATTTTCCAGGGAGGGTTTAAAGCGAGCGCCGTGGGAATATCGGCGGCGTTGGTATTCGGTTATCTGGCTTCCATTATCTTTGAGCCGCGGATGAAGAAATAAAGATACTATTGCTTTTTTAGGGAGATAATGTTATCGTAAATGAGGTTTCATATTTAGAAATGAAATTTTGTCCGGGACAAAATTTCTGCAATGTACTTCCCGGCTTATCCGGGGCAGGAGGAGAAAGTATATGGATTACGCAGGCATTATCATCCCCTTTATCGGGGGGCTCGGCATGTTCATCTATGGTATGCAGATCATGGCACAGGGACTTGAAAATGCAGCCGGCAGCAAAATGAAGGACATGTTGGAGGCTTTGACAAGAAACAAATTTCTGGGCGTCCTTCTGGGCGCTCTCATTACGGCTGTTATCCAGAGTTCGTCCGCTACATCCGTCATGGTGGTCGGCTTTGTGAATGCCGGTATTATGAACCTGAGCCAGGCAATGGGTGTGATTATGGGCGCCAATATTGGTACGACGGTAACCGGTTGGCTGGTATCCAGTGTGGAGTGGGCGAAGTTTTTAAGTCCGGGCAATCTGGCTCCGATTGCAATCATGCTGGGCGTTATTGTGATGCTTACAGGTACCAGACGCTCATCCAAAGATGTTTCCAGTATTATCATTGGATTTGGATTGCTGTTTGTAGGGATTACTACCATGTCATCTTCGGTTTCACCGCTGCAGGAGTCAGAAGCATTTCGCTCTGTTTTTGTGACTCTGGGACATAACCCTTTCCTCGGAATCATAGCAGGTGCGGTAGTAACGGCTGTCATCCAGAGTTCTTCGGCATCGGTAGGAATTCTGCAGAGCCTTTCCGCAGCCGGGCTGGTGCCCTTTAATGCAGCGGTCTATATTATCATGGGGCAGAATATCGGTACTTGTGTGACCGCGATCATGTCCAGTATCGGGGCAAAGAAGACGGCTAAGACGGCAGCGGTCATGCACCTTCTTTTTAATATTATTGGGACTGTAATTTTCAGTATTATAGCAATCGTATTGTTTAAGCTTGTATTCCCGACAGCGGGGACAGGTATGATTACACAGACGGAGATCAGTACGGTGCACACAATCTTCAATATCGGAACCACAGTTCTTCTTTTCCCGGTTTCGGATCTGATCATCAAACTGGCGAAAAAGTTAGAGAAGGAAGACGATAAAACAGAGGACGAAAGCAGAGTGCTTCTGGATGAGCGTATGCTGGAGACGCCCGGGATTGCGGTGCAGTCTGCAGTCAGCGAGATTGCCAGAATGGGGAACATCGTGGTCAGGACTACACAGAAGGCAGAAGAAGTCATGTTTTCCAAAGATTATCAGAAAATCCTGGATATCAAGGAAGAGGAGGAAACGGTGGACAGTCTCTGCAGCGGGATTACCAACTATGTGATTAAACTAAGTTCCCTTGCTCTCAATGAGAAAGAGCATCAGCATATGGCAAGCCTGCTCCAGATTTTGTCGGATATGGAACGAATCAGTGATTATTGTGAAAATATCTCTGAATTTGCAGAGACGCTGACAGAACGGAAGGCATCATTTACAGAAATCGGTACGGCAGAGATGAAGGAGATGATTCAGGTCTGCTTTGACAGTTTCCGGTATGCGGTAGAGGCGTTTGCGGAAGACGACAAAGAAAAAGCTCTGAAGGTAATTGAGAAAGAGAGTCAGGCTGACGATTTGGAAATCCAGCTTCGGACGGCACATATGAAACGTCTGGCTGCCAACCAGTGTAATACGGATGCCGGAATCGTGTATCTGGATGCATTGGTATGTCTGGAACGTATATCAGATCATTCACGTAATATTGCGGAAGAAGTACTCATGGTATAAAAGGAATATAAAAGATAAGAAGTTGATGCTGAACAGCCCAAAGTTTATGGGATTTAAAGCACTGTGATTTTTGGATTTTTTATGGAACTGCCTTGTGGCCTGCTGCGGGGCAGTTTTTTGTATGGATGTATTTTTGCGTGGATAATAAAGGTTTTTGGCTGTTTTGAAGATATTTGAACGTAGGATTTTCATGATTTTTCCTTTCAATAGAAAAGTTGGAAAATACGGATTTCTGCTTAGGAAAATTTTGCCGAATAGCCCATAATATGTATGAATAAAAGTTAGAATTCGATGCGTCATGACTTTAAAAATATGATATACTGTAACTAAGGAACAGCACGTCATCTGCTGCTATGAAAAAGCTACTCTACCGCCTGCCGTCTGCTCCGCAGATTGGCTACAAATAGAAGGAAGGAATATCCATGAAAAGTAAGGTGTCCATCAGGCTGCCGATTCGTTTTTTAGCAGTGGCTTTGATTCCGATTTTGATTTTTTTTACAATTACACAGATTTATATGACCAGAGCTGGGAAGCAGTATTTGAATGAACGCATTAACAGCAACTTAAGTATATCCAATCAGGTGTTGGATATGGTATTAGAGAAGTATGCGGGCATCCTGTATGATTTATGCACAGACCGGGATATTTTAGAGATGGTTGATTCCATCAGTGCGGCAGGAGATGTCTTTGATGAGAATATCGGAAGGCTGGGGCATGAGTTGGGTGATATATGCAATCGGCATGAGGGAATCGAAGGGATTATGATATCCCTGGAAGATGGCAGGAATGTTTTTTATGACGGCCTGAATTCCTCGTCTGTCAGCAGTTCGTGGATAGAGGAGATGGGAATACCGAAAGTAGAAAAAGGAGATGCATATCGTGGGATTTCAGAGCCGGTCATGGACCAGGAAAGAAAAGTTTATATTTTTCAAATTGCGCGGAGTCTGAACAGTGACGGCAGCAATAGTGAGAACCAGGCTGTTGCGGCGATTAATATTAATGAGGAACAGATATGTAAAGCATTGAATTCAGGAGAAGACAGACAGAGTTACCTGTTGGATGGCAGTACTGTCCTCAGCGCCAGTGTGAAAGAAGATATTGGGCAGGATTATGGGAAACTTATGGATGTGCAGGAAAACCGGTATACTTGTTCTCCAAGCACAATGAGCGGATTTACAATTTGCAATATACAGTCTATGAAATCTTATAATCATTCTACGCGAATTCAGTACATCGGTTTAGGAATCTTTGTATTACTTTCTGTGCTCATGGTTCTGGTTCTGACATTTTCAGCGATAAAACCGTATTTAAAAACAGTGGATAATTATGTGGATGCCATGGTACGGGTAGGAAAAGGCGATTTTTCCGTACGTGCAGCAAAGCAGCGGCGGGGGCATCCTCAGATGCGCAGAATTGAAGATGGGTTTAATGATATGGTCATACATATCGAAAACCAGATTGAAGAAGGAAAGCAGGCCTCTTTGAAGCAGAAATATGCAGAGATGTCGGCGTTAGAGGCACAGATTACCCCACATTTTCTGTATAATACACTGGATGTGATCAACTGGAAAGCGATAGAAGATGAACAGTATGAGATTAGCGAGATGCTTGGACTTCTGGGAGACATTTTACGTTATGTTTCAAAAAATACGGGAGGCATGACGACTCTCCGTACGGAATTTGAATGGCTGGCAGATTATATCCGGCTGCAAAATGTAGAATCCGACAGGAGGACAAAGCTAGAGCTGGAGGTACCGGAGGAGATGATGGAAGTAGAAATCCATAAGCTCCTGCTGCAGCCTTTTATAGAAAATGCTTTCAAATATGCCTTTTTAAAGAAAAAGGATGATCATGTTATTATTGTAGGCGCCGGCCTGTCTGGCGGGCAGCTTCATATTACGATTGAAGATAATGGAGAAGGGATAGAGGAAAGTCTTCTTCGGAAATTGAATGACGATGCCTCGGACATGGGAGAACATGTCGGTATTGCCAATGTCCGGAAACGTCTGAAATTATACTATGGTGAGGAGGCCGTAGTATATTTCGAGAGTGTACCGGATGATTATACGAGGATACATCTGCTTATCCCACAGTGGACAAAAGCAAACAGTAATTAAAAGGTATTAAGAGTGCGCAGACACAGGCTGTGCCATTTTGTGAAAACCGGATATGCGGGTATCCGGCTTTATGCGCATGCGGGTAAGGAGGGAAACATGCGGATTGTAATAGTAGAGGATGAGGTACACATTCGGACAGGGATGGTGCGGCTTCTTCATCAGATCGACCCAAAGCATGAAGTGGTAGGCAAAGCAGATAATGGACAGACCGGATTTGAGATAATCTGCCGGGAAAGACCCGATCTTATCATTGTTGATGTCAGGATGCCGGATATGGATGGGTTGACGATGATCCGGAAACTGAGGGAGGAAAAGGTTGTGTGCCAGATTCTGGTCCTTTCGGCATATTCGGAGTTCGAATATGCCAGAGAGGCTATCGAACTTGGTATTGTAAGCTATCTTCTGAAGCCGTTGAAGATTGGAGAGTTTAAAAAAGCCCTGGAGCAGGTGGAAGAAAAAATCCTGCAGGAAAAACATAAGGAGTATGGATTTTCACTGGATCATATTTTTCTTGGCTGCATTAATGACCAATTGGAGCCGGACGAGCTTTTTAATGTCCAGACTTATGAAAAATATGGATTCACAGTAGAGCAGCCGGCAGAGTTATTTCTTGTATGGCTTGGAGACGGATATGAGGCACAATGTGCACGTGCAAGGGAGCTTTTGAAGCATGTGGCGGCACACACGGTAAAGTTTTCAGCTCATATCCGGGAAATGAAAAGCGGGCATATGCTGTTGATGATCTTATATCGGCAAAGGACAGGAGAAACGCAGCGAGCCTTTTTTGAAAAATCAGTCGTTCCTATGTTGTGCAGCAATCTGGAGAAGCCTGTTATTTGCGTGTGGAGGTCTATGAAGCGCCTTTTAGATGCATCGAAAGTGCTTCGGGAAATGCACAAAGAGTTGGAATGGAACCTTTGGTTTCCGGACAGAGTATTGATTCACAGGGCTGAGATCCAGAGACAGCAGATTGTGCCGGTTAAGTATCCGTTGGAACTGGAAGACAGGGCAAAATCCGCATTGCGGGAGAAAAATTGGAAAGATGTGATTACATGCTATGAGAGACTATATGCCTATCTGGTCGAGGAGCCGCATCTTCCTTCTCAGATAAAGGAAAATCTGATCCGGTTCAACTGGAGCCTGATCAGTATTCAAAAAGAAAAGAAAGAAGAATCAGAACTGCGGATTCAGAATATTTTCCAGAAGATTGCAGCGGCGTTCAGTTGGGTGCAGATTGATGCTGCTATGAGAGAATTTATGAAGATTCTTGATTATTCTGAGCCGGAGCCGGAGGAGCAGTCGGCCAGTGATATGGTTCAGAAAGCAAAAGTACTGATTCGTAAATATTATAACCAGGGAATCACACTGGAAGAGACGGCAAGGAAGCTGTTTGTATCGGAAGAATACCTGAGCGCCCAGTTTAAAAAAGAGACTGGCAGTACATTTACGGAAACCGTGCGCAGATACCGGATTGAAAAGGTAAAAGAACTGTTGGTAGAAACCACTTTGAAAATGAATCAGATAGCAGAATTGGCAGGATATTCTGATCCTAAATATATGAGCAAAGTATTTAAAGAAGAGGTCGGGATGCTTCCCACGGAATATCGGAAAGAAGCAGACTAGAAGTCTAAACTACGGGAGATATTGCCAGGAAAATACGCAAGGACAACAGGCAAAATCTGGAATCCGTCAATATCTAATAGATTAAATATTTCCACTTTTTTTGGGAAATTTCCTCCTTTCAAGGAAAAAAAACTATGCTATTATGATTATGCTGAATAGAGATAGAATATTTTGGAGACACTGTTAGAGATTCTATTTTGAAGGAGAGCGGAAAAATGAATAGTTTTAACGTTAAATTCAAAAATCCTGATGAAATCTTAAGTTTTTTAAACATTGTTGAGAAATATGATATCGCAATGGACATGATAAGAGGCCGGTTTGTCGTAGATGCGAAATCGCTCCTCGGACTCATGAATCTAGGGCTGAACAACGTTGCCGAACTGCGTGTGTACGGTGATGATTGTGCTCAGCTAAGGCAGGAGATTTCCAGATATGTAGCAGCATAAAATTTAGTCAACCCCTCCCCCCTCATAGTACTATTTTTTACGGATAACTCGCATCCGGTGTGCTGTTTACGGAGGAACCTGTGAACCCGTCCGTATGGGATTGTTTCCGTTGCCAGGCACGGCGGTGACTTTTCCAAATATGTATCTGGGTCTTAATTGAAAGGCATCCCGGCGTATGGTATACGCCGGGATGCCTTTTTCCTATAGGAAACGTCTCTGAATTTTCCTATAAAAAAACGGGAGGATGCACGCTTTTCTCCGGAGAAATACCAGATTGAGAAACGCATATAAATAAGATATAATAAATATCGGAAAATAGATTCGAAAATGGGGGTGGCGTGTGTGGACAATCTGACACCGGAACAGCGCCGTAAGAATATGCAGCATATCAGGGCAAAGGACACTGCAATCGAGGTAAAGTTCCGGAAGGCTCTGTGGCACAAGGGATACCGCTATCGGAAAAATTATAAAAATCTTCCGGGGAAGCCGGATATTGTCCTTACAAAGCAGCGGATTGCAATTTTTTGTGACGGCGAGTTCTTCCATGGAAAGGACTGGGAGGTTCTGAAACCGCGGTTAGAAAAGTCAAACAACGGGGAGTACTGGCAGAAGAAGATTTCCCGGAACATGGAGCGGGACGATGAAATCAACAAGCAGCTTTTGTTTCTGGGATGGACGGTAATCCGTTTCTGGGGCAGGGATATCATGAAAAACACAGATGAATGCATCCGGGTAGTGGAAGAGATTATTTTTGAAAACAAGATTACAGATATTGATTTTGATGAACAATGAAGCTATAATGTCTAAATGCTGATGTTTTATTGAAAGATTATGTTCAATTGTTAATACCTTATTGAACTAAATATATTATTTTGTAATGTGTATAACAGGAGCTGCCATGAATGCAATAGATTTATTTGCCGGGTGCGGTGGGATGTCCAGGGGATTTATGGATGCAGGTTTTGACATTATTGTCGGTGTTGACAATGATCAGGCTGCATTGAATACGTTTGCTCTGAACCATAATGGTGCTGTGGCTATGAATGCAGATTTATCGAAACAGGAAACATTTGATGCTATAAGGGAAACAGCCGGAGACCGGGAGATTGACGTCATTATAGCCGGACCGCCCTGTCAGGGTTTTTCATTGACAGGTCCAAGAAATTTTGACGATCCGAGAAATAAACTGTATCTGGCGGTGATAGAAATGGTGCGGCAGTATCAGCCGAAAGGATTTGTGATTGAAAATGTTCCGGGAATGGCTGCTATGTATGACGGACAGGTGAAAGAAGAAATACTCAGGCGGTTCAGAAAAATGGGATATAACGTTGAGTGCAGGATTCTTTGTGCAGCGGATTATGGGATTCCGCAGATGAGGAAAAGGCTGATTTTCATGGGGATAAGAAAGGACATCGGATACCCGGTATTTCCCGATCCTGTTCTTGATGAAGAACATTATGTGACATGCAGAGAGGCGTTGGATGATCTTCCGTCCAGAGAAAATGAATTAGGACAGGAAGAGGATGTATATATACAGGAACCACGGACCGATTATCAGAGAAAAATGAGGGGGAATTGCCAGATTCTCCATAACCATGTGGCGACGAACCATAAGCAGTTTGTGAAAGATACGATTGCACTGGTTCCTGAAGGCGGAAATTACAAAGACCTTCCCGAGGGCTGGGGGGAGAGCAGACGGTTTCATGAAGCATGGACACGATACGATGGAAACAAACCGTCAAAAACAATAGATACCGGACACAGGAATCATTTTCATTACCAGTACAACAGAGTGCCGACAATCAGGGAAAATGCCAGGCTCCAGTCTTTCCCTGATGATTTTGTGTTTACCGGAACAAAAACCCAGCAGAACCGTCAGGTTGGAAATGCAGTTCCGCCAATATTGGGACAGGTTATCGGTTCTGCTCTGCTTGGAATCATAGGGGATGGAAATGGCGAAGAAAATAATTAAATCAATAGATTTGTTCGCGGGTTGCGGCGGATTGATGGACGGATTTTTACAATCCGGCCATTACAAAACGGTTGCCGCCGTAGAATGGGAAAAACCTGCGTGTGAAAATCTGCGTGAGCGGCTTCGGACAAAGTGGAACCGGAGCGATGCAGATCAGATTGTCCTTCAGTTTGACATACAAAGAACAGATGAGCTGTTTGAGGGGTGGAAGGGCGACCCTGTTTACGGAACATCAAAAGGATTAGATTCTTTTGTAGCGAAAGCGAAAGGAATAGATGTTATTATCGGCGGTCCGCCCTGTCAGGCGTACTCTATTGCGGGAAGGGTGCGCGACGAAAACGGCATGCGGGATGACTACCGAAACTACCTGTTTGAGAGTTATCTGAAGGTGGTGGAAAAGTATAAGCCAAAGGCATTCATATTCGAGAATGTTCCAGGCATCCTGACAGCCCGGCCCGGAGACAGAAAAATCATCGAAATCATCCAGGAGAGCTTTGAGAAGGCAGGATACTGTGTATTTTCTGATATGAGCAAGGCGGTTATTGACTTTACGGAATACGGTGTGCCGCAGAAACGCAGCCGGATAATCATTTTCGGAGTAAGTGAAGAAGCATACGGGAAGGATACCGCGTTAGAGATGGCGGCAAGGTTTTATCGGGAATTCCTTCCGGCATATAAGACGGACAAGATGACCGTGCGCGAAGCAATCGGAGACCTTCCCAAACTTCATCCATTGGAAAAAGAGATGAAATATCAGGGCAAAAGACTTTCGCACGAACTTCCTGACCCTTTTGTGGAAAACCACATTGCAAGGTGGCAGAACGAGCGGGATATCGGGATATTCAAACTGCTGACAGAAGACATTGAATCAGGAAGGAATCAGTATGTATCAGCGGAAGCACTGAAAAAACTATACACGGAAAAGACCGGAAGAACATCGAATGTTCACAAATACTATGTGATACGGTGGGATGAGCAGAGTAATTTGATTCCGGCACATCTGTTTAAGGACGGACTGAGACATATTCATCCGGATTCAAAACAACTCAGAACCATCACAGTCAGAGAAGCTGCAAGACTTCAGACATTTGATGATGATTACATTTTTTACGGCAGCAATGTAGATACATATAAGATGATTGGCAATGCCGTACCGCCGAAATTTGCCAGATGCTGTGCAAATGCGGTGTATGATCTTTTGAAAAAATATGGTTTCTAGGAGGGGGGGGGTGGTGCTGCGCCGGCTTATACATAACGAAATTACCAGAAAAGCTGCTGATGGCGGTTTTTTTATGTACCATAGTATCAGAAAGGCTGTCAGTGGGTGGATGCACGCATCACTCTGAACAGGGGATTTACTGGAAGCGTTCACCCATAACATGCTGACGGAAATTAGCCAGAACTTCCAGTTGTCCATGCTGGCTTAACTCCAGATCCAGAAAAGGATTAAGTGCTGACTCAAGGTCTTTTCTCAGGCCTTCTCCCTGCTCTGAATAGAGCCACTGGTACAGCATTTTACATGCGGCATGTATATTGGTTCTGTAGGAAGAGAACATGGGGCTCAGCTCTGCGGCTATATTGCTTACTTCCAGGTCATAGATACGGATCTGCGGATAAAGGAAGGCGTGATAATATTGTTTCCACATTTTGATACTCGAGGAATCTTTCAGAAAAGCGGGCAGCCGTTGCTTTAGCTCTTCTGTATAAGCGACACATCCGTCCGAATCCAGATTTGCGATATAGGCCAGATGACTTTCCTGTTTTCGGAACAGAGTGGAGAGATCCCGCTCATTAAGTGTATGGAAAAACTGATTCAGCTTGCGGCAGTCTTCATTTTCCGGAAGGCTGGTTATATGGTTTATTTTATTCCAGAGAAATTCCTGATAATCCGTAAGTGTCTCGGGAAGAAAAACAGACCATAAAAAACGGTTGATCTGTGTATTGTCATACTGATCATAGGATTCAGTAACTTTATCAGAGGCAGGAGACGGGATATCCGCGCCTGCACTAAGATAGAAGAGTTCTGGGATATCCGGCTTTGTGGAGAGATGTTCCTGAATGGAACTTAATCCTTGGAGAATCCTGTTCAGGCGAATCTGTTCCTGCTTCAATTCCTTGATATGCTGGTTAAGAAAATAACCTGCGGATGCCGGGTCGCTGAAAATCGTGCGTATCATGGGAATGGACATACCTGCGTTTCGCAGCGTGCGGATGAGAAGGAGTTTTTGACAGTCTTTTTCTGTAAACTCATAATATCCGTTGGGACTGCTCATAGATGGAAAGAGGAGCTTTTCCTGAATATAAAAATGAACATTTCGTTTGGTAAATCCTGTCTTTTTGCATACTTCCTGAATTTTCATATTAATTGTTCCCTTTCAAAAAAACTTCCATGCAGACAGAGCTGTAAAACTATAAACGGGGTTATAACGGATTATTTTGATTATAACATATTTTTTCAAAAACGTACAGCCGACTGTACAAAAGTTTCGGGGCTTTGGTTTAAAAATTAATTTTTTGTTGTCAATATGCACAAATATATACGGCGAAAGTCTGGGGTGAGAGAATAAAATTTGGTTGTTTTTATTTCTTGACATCCGCTTTTATGTACGCTGCATAATGGAAGTTAAGAAGCGTAAAGTACCAAAGTGTTCGTAATGAAAGGAGAAATGTTATGTTTGACAAATTATTTTCAACGATCAAGATCAAGGATCTTGAATTGAAAAACCGGGTGATCCTTCCTGCAATGGGAACGAAATTTTCAGGGAAGGGCAGTTCGGTTACCCAGAAACTGATTGATTACCATGTTGCGAGAGCAAAAGGAGGATGCGGACTGAATATCGTGGAGGTCTGCAGTGTACATACGCCCAGCGCTCCAAGGAGATTTTTATCGATCAGTGAGGATGAATATATCCCCGGACTGAAAAAACTGACAGACGCGATTCACGCGGAAGGCGGAAAAGCAGGGCTGCAGCTCTGGCAGGGAGGACTTGCCGTATCTTCCGACAAGGCAGCACAGGTACTGCTTCCGGCGCCGATGCCGGTGAGCGCGGAAGTGACATTGCCGGGGATCACTCTGGAGACGATGCAGGAGGTCATTGAATGCTTTGGAAAGGCAGCGGCACGTGCTGTTCAGGCGGGATTTGACTGTATCGAGTTCCATTGCGCGCATAATTACCTTCCTCATTCCTTCTTATCAGGAGGAATCAACCACAGAACGGATGAGTACGGAGGCAGCTTTGAGAACCGTGCTAAATTTCCGCTTGCGTGCATTCGTTCCATACGTGAGAATATGCCGGAAGGAATGCCTCTGTTTATGAGAATTGATGCTCATGACGATTATCTGGATGGCGGACTGACAATAGAAGAAGTGATCCGGTTCTGTAAACTTGCCGGGGAAGCCGGTGTTGATGTGTTGGATATTTCACGTGGAAATATCCTGACTGCGGGATTGAAATTCGAAGTTCCACCGATCGACCTGCCGAGAGGGTTTAATGTAGACAATGCGGCGAAGATCCGCAGGGAAACCGGAATGGTGACGATTGGAGTAGGGCGGATCAATACGGCGGAGCAGGCAGAAGAGATTCTGGAAGCGGATAAAGTGGACATGGTTGTCATGGGACGCGCCCAACTGGTTGACCCTGAGTTCTGTAATAAATCGAAAGCCGGAAAGACAGAAGAGATTGATTATTGTGTTGGCTGTAACCAGGGCTGTTATGATGGTTTTGAAAATATGGATATGGAATATATCACCTGCCTTCGAAATCCGGCTTTGGGATGGGAAGCGGAATGCAGGCTGGAACCGGCAGAGAAAGCAGAAAAAGTGCTGATCGCGGGCGGCGGCATCGGAGGATTAGAAGCAGCAATCATTTTACAGCAGAGAGGACATCACCCGATTCTCTGCGAGGCATCAGACAGGCTGGGCGGCCAGTTCCTGACAGCGGGAGAGGCCCCAAGAAAAGCGGAGATGAAAAACGCGGTCATCGCCATGGGAGAAAAGGCGAAAAGACTGGGCGTGGAAATCCGGATGAATACGAAAGTAACACCGGAACTGATCCGGGAGCTCAAGCCTCATACAGTGATGAACGCAATCGGCGCGGAACCGGTCATTCCGGATATTCCGGGAAAAGACAAAGCATTTGTGGTGAATTCACATGATGTATTGAATGGAAAGGCAGAAGCCGCAGGGAATGTAGTCGTAATCGGCGGCGGTATGGTCGGTATGGAGGCTGCGGAGTATCTGGCGGAAAAAGGCGCTAAAGTCACTGTTCTGGAGATGCTGGACGCAATCTGCGCGGATATGGGAAGCACCCGGAAAATCTGTGTTGGAGAGAGTATCTATGCGGCAGGTATCATTCCGGTGACCTCTCTGACGGTGACAGAGATCAGAGATGGGGCGGTTGCAGGAATCAAAGATGGACAGGAACAAGAATTTCCATGTGATTCGGTAGTGATTGCAGTAGGCTCACGAAGCCGGGACGGACATTTACTGGAAGAGGAATGCTATCAGCAGGGTATCGGTTATTTTGAAATCGGAGACGCGGCAATGGCAAGGCGTGCCATCAATGCCACCAGAGAAGCTCTGGACGCGGCAATGACATTTGACAAGGAGGACGTACACCGGGACCGCTCCAGACCGAGGAAGGTCGTGTTCGCAACAGGAACAACAGGAATGATGGGCGGCCAGACCCTGAAACAGCTTCTTGCAAGGCCAAATCGTTTCCGCGTACGTGCTTTGGTAAGGCCATCAGAGAAGAATAAGGCATTGATGAAAAAATATGCCTGTCCGACACTGGAAGTTGTCTGGGGAGACATGGCAGATTATGAGACTGTGAAGAAATGTGTGGACGGAAGCGATTATGTTCTTCATATCGGCGCAATGGTTTCTCCCGCGGCGGATATGTATCCGGAGGAAACGCTGAGAACGAATATCGGCTCGACGTTAAATATTATTAAGGCGATTAAGGAACAGCCGGATCCGGATAAGGTTCATTTTGCGTATGTAGGAACCGTAGCAATGACCGGAAGCCGTCTGGAACCGGTACATTTCGGGCGCGTCGGTGATCCGATGAATCCGTCTATTCATGATTATTACGCAATGTCGAAAGTATTTTCAGAGGCGGCGTTGTTTGACAGCGGATTAAAGTATTGGGTTTCTATCCGGCAGACAGGACAGCATCCAAGCGCGGAGACTGCGGCACAGGAACCGATCATGTTCCATCAGCCGCCGAACAATGTGTTGGAATGGAGCACCCAGATTGAATCTGGTATCTGTATGGCGAATCTCTGCGAAGACTGGGTTCCGGAATCATTTTGGAGAAAGGCTTACAATCTGAGCAGCGGCAAAGCCTATCGTAAGACAACCTGGGAATTCATGAATCTGAATCTGGAACCTATGGGATTTTGTTTTGAAGATGTATATCCACCAGAAATGATGGCGCGTTTCAATTTCCATGGACAATATTATACAGATGCAGATGTACTGGAAAATTATCTGCATTTCCGCTGTATTCCTGGTGAAGAGTACTGGGCAGGTGTCAAAGAAGAGATGGAACGTATGATGAAAAATCCGATGATCGCCGCGATGATGCCAAATCTGGAGGCGATGAAGGCTTCCAATGACCAGCTTGCAAGAAAAGAAATGGGACCGATTTGGGCGGAAGAAAATAATAGAACAGAGTGGATACAGGCATTTTACGGTTCACTGGAAGAGAAGCATAAACTGATCGGTACAGAATATGAACTGCATCGTCCGAGTGAGGAAGAAACATTCCTGAATCATGGATATGATGAAGAAAAGGGATTGGAGAATCTGGACGTGGAGGATCTTCAGAAAGCGGCAGAATTCCGCGGAGGTGAATATCTGGAAGAGGATGTAAAGGATATTCATACGCCGGTAAAATGGAAATGTGCGTTCGGCCATGAGTTTAATCTGTCTGTGAACGGAGCTCTCCATGGAGGACACTGGTGTCCGGAGTGTATGAAGAACAGTTGGGCATACCCGAAGATCGCGAGGAAAAATCCATTTTACGCCCAGGTATGGGATCCGCAGCATAGCCCGGAGGAAACTTATGAGATTCCGATGAGGTTTAGTGCATATGAAATACGGGAAGAAATTAAAAAGGAATTAGACTTATAAAATAAGAGAAAGGGCAGCGCCTGCCGTCTTCACATTAGAAAGTGAAGGCGGCGGGGCTGCCCTTTTCACAAGTAATCTTCTGGTTTTGGAATTCAATCATTAATATTTCACGAAGCCATCGGTATATATCAATATTGCCCTGAGAGATAGCCCTATTGTATAAAATGGAGTAAAATGCTATGCTATATATCACGAGTTTGAACCCACTGCAAAAGAACTGATTATAAAAATCATAGTTTCTTTAAGTGTATTGGAGGCCGCAGTATTATGGATAGAAAAAAATATATTTTAAAAAATGTTTATGATGTGTCCTTTCTGGCGGTACGGATCCTGGCTGATAATGGGAAAATCATCATGATGCCATATGACGGATTTGAAAAAAAGGATCCTATATGCTGCAATTCAGATCTCAGAAAAGCGGTTTTTGAATGCGGAAAGAGAAATGCCTTCAAATATGCCGCATATAATGATAATGGATATTTCTATTGTATTTTCTGCAAAAAGGATCAGAATGTGATATGGGGGCCGTTTGTTTTGGAAGTACATTCAGAGCTGCAGGAGAGAATGTACCTTGCCAGAAACCAGGTGAAGCAGAAGTCTATATATATTCCTCTGCTGAATGTGGATTATATCAAAAAGCGTATTTCTTTTATCCACGGGCTCTTGTTTGAGGAGTACTTTGATAGTCAGGAGCTTTTTGAGGGCGATTGGCCGGAGGAAAAGTCGGAGGGGCTCCATGCGAGCTTGTCGGAATACATTCTGGAAAATGCAGAGCGGGAGAGGGAGCACTTTTCCTTTCAGAGGGAACAGGAATTTTTTGAGTATTTATTGAACAATAAAATAGACATTGAGGAGGTATTCCAAAAAGCTCCGGGGGAGCTGGATGATTTCAGGGATCTGTATGGACGGCAGGGACTTATTGCAGAGTCCCAGAAAAAAAGTATAGAATATTCGGCTGTAATCTTCATTGCGCTTCTGACAAGGCATGTGATCACGGCTGGAGTCAGCGAGACAGAGGCATATAGATTAAGTGATGTATCTTTGCAGGAACTTTCCAGAGCAGAAGATATCATAGACATCGAGCGTATTTGCAGAAACAGTATCTGGCAGTTTATCAGTATGGCCAGAGAGTACAGGGAAACAGACAAGGGAGAGTCTGCATATATTGTGCAAAGCAAGGATTATATCGCAAAGCATATTTTTGAAAAAATATCGCTTCAGGATATCGCGGATGAAGTCGGGGTTCATCCGGCTTATTTGTCGCGCCTGTTTTCAGAGCAGACAGGAGTTGGCATACTGCATTACATTCTTCAGGAGAAAATTCGTATCTCCTGTAATCTTCTAAAATATTCCGGAAAACCAATTGCGGTTATTGCGGAATATGTCAATTTGTCCCCCCAAAGTTATTTTTCAAAGGTATTTAAAAAAGTCATGGATGAGACTCCTGCGCAGTATCGGAAAAATCATCTGAATAAAAATTTTATAAAATCGTAAAAAACAGATAAAAAAAGTAAAAAATGAATAAGAAATATTTTGCCGGAATGCTATATTGTCCTTATTAAAAGAAAGGAGAGTATTTTTATGAAGGCAAAAAAGCAACTGGGAAAAGATAAGGATGGTATTCAAAAGGTCATGTATGGAAGTGACTATTTTGGGGATTGTCTGGGACAGTTTGCATTGAATGCGATCAGCGGACTGGTAGGGCAGCTTACCTACTTTTACACAGATAAGGTAGGATTAGCCGCAGGAGGAGTCGCCACGGCATTCATGCTTGTCAGGATCATCGATGCGTTTACAGATCTGATCATGGGGTATATTATCGATCATACGAAGCCGGGAAGAGAACGCTACAGGCCATGGATTTTAAGAATGGTTGCTCCCACAGTGATCCTGACGATCATGCTGTTCACGGTACCACAGGGAATCAGTTCTGGTCTGCAGATTATTTATATGTTTATTACCAACTTTTTATTGAGTGCAGTTGTTTATACGGCAATCTGTGTTCCCTATTCGTCATTGATCGTTGTACGTACCTCCAGTCAGGACGAAAGAAGCCGTATGGGAATATGCCGTGCGGCAGCGGGTTATCTTTGCGGCATGATCATTACAGTTGGAATTATTCCCATCACAAATATGTTGGGAGGAGACCAGAGAGCATGGATTACGTTTAGTACGGTTATAGGCGTTCTTTCTGGGATTATGTTGTTTATCACCTATAAAACAAGCAAGGAAACCAATTCGGCTGAAGAGAGTACAGAGACGCAGCAGTCAAATGAGGAAGCAGTACCGATGCAAGAAGCGGTTAAAAATCTTTTCCATAATAAGTATTGGGTACTTGCATTGATCATAGGTGTCTGCTCCAATGTTGTAAATGGTCTCAGCCAGTCATCAGGTACCTATTATGCAAAGTGGATTTATGGAGATGACAATTTGTCAGCGGTAATAGGAGCGGCGAGTATCTTACCGTCACTGCTTGGGTTTATCACAGTAGGAATGTTGGTAAAGCATCTAGGTGTTACAAAAACAATACGGGTTACATGCGTAATGGGATTGTTATCTCAGGCATTAAGACTGTTGAATCCCTATCATTTTATTTATAATCT
>CANOBT010000047.1 GCA_947564305.1 uncultured Lachnospiraceae bacterium
TTAAGAAAATAACCGGTGCCACCCCACTGCAATTCCGCAAACAGCATCAACTATAGCTGCTGTGGGCACTTGCCAACTGCAATCCAGCTGCATGTGCCCACAGATCAACTTCATCCTAGTGAATATTTTTCATCTCCAGCTCCTTGCGGATATTACCGATTTTTCCATCCAGATCATAGAAAGCAAATACAATAATCTGTCCGATCGTACAGATGAATGTTACACCGATGTACAGGAAAATAATACCATTTGTTGCCGCCGGCGTCTGCTCTACTGCATTTGCCACATAACCAGTCAGCGTCAATACCCATCCAACAACAACGCCTGCAAGGCCGCTGCTGAGTTTGTTCGCAAAACTTACCGCACTGAATGCCATACCCTCCGCTTTTACACCGGTCTTCCACTCCCCGTATACAGCACTGTCTACGATAAAGGAGTTTCCAACTCCCTGAACCGGAGAGAAGAAAAGTCCCTTAATGATCAGACCTGCGATAAACAGCGGGAAGTTATGTATATTCAAAAACATCAACGCAAAACCAATCATTGTACAACACAAACCAATCAGAGATGCTTTTCTCTTTCCGACCTTGTTGCAGATATTCAGTGCGATCGGCATAGCGAGAAGTCCCGGAATATTATCTGCAATAACCAGAACCGTGATTAAGCCTGGATTTCCAAGTACATAAATTCCATAATATACCATTGCAGCCAGACGCGCATTCAAGCCGAAGTAGATAAAGAATGTATTTGCCACCTGCATCAGCCAGTATTTGTTTTTCACCAGACTCTTAATGCCTTCTATAGAGGATGGTTTTTCTTCCACTTTTGTATCATCATCCGGGATTTCCGTTGTTGTGAAATAGGAAGCAAACCCGCCAAGCGCACACACAATTCCAAGGATTGCTGTCAACTTGACAAATCCTGACTGTGTAAAGTTCTCACTTCCACTGAGTGCGGTCAAGGCGCCTACTGCAACTGCGTTGATCACGACATTCCCGAAAATTGTACCAAACATCAATACCGTACTGATCGAATTGACTTCTTTCTCATCTCTGGTAAGCCGGATATTCAATGTATTCATAGAAATACCCAATGCGGTATATGCAAGTGCATACAGGTTATATGCCACAAAGATCCAGACAAGCTTCATACTATTTTCAAAATTCTGTGGAACTGCAAATAAAAGGATTGAAAACAATACATATGGAATTACAGAGCGTACGATCCATGGCCTTGCTTTTCCATTTTTACTTTTTGTTTTGTCCAACACAACACCCATTCCCAGATCAGTCACTCCGTCAAACAGTTTGGAAAACAGCAAAATGTTACTGATCGCCATTGCGGATACCCCCAAAATATCCGTACCAAAAAACAAGATATAACTGGTTACAATACCTGTCAGAAGCGATTGTCCAAAGACACCGAATCCAATTGAAAACTTCGCCGGAAAACCGACTTTCTTCATCTCATTACCCATGTTTTTCTCCTCCATCACTTTTATTTTCCTAATGATAGAATAATCATAGCATGGCCGGTTTTAAATAAATACCGACTATCATTTCAGAAAAATCGGCTTTTTGAGACATGGATTTTATGAATATGGATTCGGAGACGGAGCCCCGGTGTATTATCTGGGAGAAGAAACGAAATTTAATATGTTTACGACAAAACAGCATGCGAAAAATACGCATGCTGTTTCAGTTTTACAATTAATTATTATTTTGTGTCCAGATTGATACAATAATACCCATATAAATCTGTTGGGAGATTGAAATTCCTTTTTCTTCTCCATCAATAATAACTTTCCCTCTCTTTTTCCAGGCTGTCCATCACTTCCAGTCCTCCTAGGCCAACCCGAATATCCCTCCTATACCATAAACAGCGAAAGAAATCACCCATGCAATCGCACACTGGACAAACACCGTAGCCACAGCAGCCTTCACGCCGCCCATTTCCCGCTTTACTGTCGCAACTGCGGCCACACATGGCGTATAAAGCAGAGTAAATATCAAAAACACAACTGCTGTAAACGGCGTAAACAATGTTTCCAGCAAATCTACATTCCCCCCCAAAAGAACTGTCAGTGTAGAAACCACGTTTTCCTTTGCCGTAAACCCGGTAATCAAAGCGGTGGAAATTCTCCAGTCTCCGAATCCAAGAGGCGCAAATATGGGAGCCGCCAACCCACCCAGCATTGCCAGCAGGCTCTCCTCCGCAGACACAGCCACATTCAACCGAATATCAAAGGTCTGTAAAAACCAGATCACAATAGAAGCCACAAATATGATCGTAAACGCTTTCTTTGCAAATCCTTTTGCTTTTTCAATGATCAGCTGCAAAACACTTTTTGCAGAAGGCATCCGGTAATTCGGAAGTTCCATCACGAACGGAATCGGCTCACCGTGGTATTTTGTCCTTCTAAGAATCAGCGCATATAAAATAGCGCAGAGAATCCCAAAAACATATAATCCCACCATAACAAGTGCCTGATATTTCCTTACAAAGAATGCACTGACCATCATGGAATAAATCGGCAGCTTTGCTGTACAACTCATAAAGGGTGTAAGTAAAATCGTCATTTTCCGGTCACGCTCACTGGAAAGCGTCCTAGTTGCCATGATTGCAGGCACGGAGCAGCCAAAACCGATCAGCATCGGAACAATGCTCCTGCCGGAAAGCCCGATTTTACGGAGCAGCCTGTCCATAACAAAGGCCACCCGCGCCATATATCCCGTATCTTCCAAAATAGACAGAAAGAAAAATAAGGTGACGATCGTCGGCAGGAAACTCAGTACACTGCCCACACCGCCGCATATACCATCAATGACAAGGGAATGGACGACCGGATTGACCTGTACTGTTGTCAGAAGTCCGTCAAGCAGTGCCACAACTGCATCCACTCCCACCGACATCAGATCAGAAAGCACCGCACCGATAAAATGAAAGGTCATAGTAAAAATCAGCACCATGATTCCGATAAAACAGGGGATTGCCGTATATTTCCCTGTCAAAATCCGGTCTATCTTCATGCTGCGTTTATGTTCCCTGCTCTCATGAGGACGCACTACGGTCCTGGCACACAGAGATTCTATAAATGAAAATCTCATATTCGCAAGTGCCGCTTCCCTGTCAAGCCCCGTATCCTTTTCCATTACAGATATAAGATGCTTAAATGCCTCTTTCTTTTCAGAAGCAAGACATAACTTTTCAGCAATCAAGTGGTCATTTTCCACCAGTTTTGTAGCCGCAAAACGAACCGGCAGCCCCTTTTCCTTCGCATCTTGCTCCAACGTATGTATCGCCGCATGGATACATCGGTGTACTGCCCCTACAGCGTCATGTTCGCCACTGCCAGCCGGACAAAAATCAACCCGCCCCGGAACTTCCCTGTGCCTTGCCACATGAATTGCATGGTCTATCAGTTCTTCGATACCTTCATTCTTAGCCGCAGAAATAGGAACAACAGGGATACCAAGGATTTCTTCCAGTTCATTTACCCTTACAGAGCCTCCATTGGCCCTGACTTCATCCATCATATTTAATGCCAGGACCATAGGAATCCCAAGCTCCATGATCTGCATGGTAAGGTACAGATTCCTTTCTATATTTGTTGCATCAATAATATTGATAATCCCATTGAGATGGGTATTCATTAAAAAGTCCCTTGTCACGATTTCCTCGCTGGAATAGGGAGAAAGCGAATAAATTCCCGGCAGATCCGTCACCGTGGCTTCCGGATGGTTCCTTATCGTACCATCTTTCCGGTCAACTGTCACTCCGGGAAAATTCCCCACGTGCTGATTCGCGCCAGTGAGCTGGTTAAACAATGTTGTTTTGCCACAGTTTTGATTACCCGCCAGCGCAAATGTAAGTTTTCCTCCTCTTGGTATTTCATTGTCCGCATCATGGACATGGTAGCTTTTTGCCCTGCCAAGTTCGCCAACGCCCGGATGCGCCACGGCTGCCGCCCTCTGCTCTGTATAAGGCTTTACTGTCTTTTGATGTACCTTCTCGATTTCAATTTTTCGTGCCTCATCAAGCCTCAGGGTAAGCTCATACCCTCTTATCTCAATTTGTACCGGATCTCCCATAGGAGCAATCTTTTGAAGCGTCACTTCTGTCCTGGGCGTCAGCCCCATATCAAGCAGATGATGCCGGAGCGCACCATTTCCTCCTACAGAATGGATATAAGCACTCTGACCAGGCTTCAGTCCATCCATCGTCATCATAATCTCACCTCATCCCTATCGTTCAAAAATATGTTCCATCCCTTTTTTCATGACCAACCGTACATGGTCATCGGATAATGTGTAAAAAATCATTTTCCCGTTCCTGCGCCGCCTGACCAACTTATTCGACTTTAATAAACTTAACTGATGGGACACAGCAGACTGTGTCATGCCAAGCTGCTCCGCCAGACTGCTGACGGTGGCCTCCTGCTCCATCAGCAGGAGCAGGAGGTGTATCCGGGTAGGGTTCCCAAACATTTTAAAAAATTCAACTAAACTATATAATTCCCTTTCCTGTGATTCTCCTGATAAGGCTTTGAATCTCTCCATCTGCATGGAACCCTCCTCCCCTATAATTTTTTCACAAACAAACAGCGTATCGCATTCAGGACTGCCAGAATCATAACGCCTACATCCGCAAAGATAGCCAGATACATATTTGCAATGCCCACTGCGCCCAGAATCAGGCAGGCAAACTTGACGCCCAAAGCCAATGTGATATTCTGGTAAACAATCCGCAGGCATTTTCTGGAAATCCGGATTGCCTTGGATATCTTCATCGGGTCATCATCCATCAGCACAATGTCCGCCGCTTCAATGGCAGCATCCGAACCCATGGCTCCCATAGCAATACCAATATCCGCACGGGACAGCACAGGCGCGTCATTGATTCCGTCACCTACAAAGGCCAGTTTTGCCTTGCCGGTCTTTATCCGCAGAAGTTCCTCCACTTTAGATACTTTGTCCGCCGGGAGCAGTTCGCTGTATACCTCATCAATGCCCAGAGAAGATGCTACCTGGTCCGCAACCTTTTTCGCATCACCGGTCAGCATCACGGTCTTTTCCACACCCGATGCCTTTAATGCAGAAATCGCATCTTTAGAATGAGGCTTTACAATATCAGAAATCACGATATGCCCTGCATATTTTCCATCTATCGCCATATGAATGATCGTTCCGGTCTGATGGCAGTCGATATAACGGATATTCAGGTGCTTCATCAGCTTATCATTGCCGGCAGCTACCTCCACACCATCCACTTTAGCGATGATACCGTTTCCACTGATCTCCTGAATATCGCTGACACGGGTACGGTCAGGCTCTTTCCCATAAGCCCTCTGTAAGCTCTTGCTGATGGGATGGGAAGACGCACTTTCCGCCAGCGCCGCATATTCCACTAATTTTTTATCCTCTATCTTATTATGATGGATACCATTGACCTCAAATACCCCCTGGGTCAATGTACCAGTCTTATCAAATACTACATATCTGGTCTGTGAAAGGATCTCCAGATAGTTGGAACCCTTTACCAGAACTCCCTCCTGGCTTGCTCCGCCAATCCCGGCGAAGAAACTTAAAGGAATACTGATCACCAGCGCACACGGACAACTGATGACAAGGAATGTCAATGCACGGTAAATCCAGACACCCCAGTCCGCAGGGACATCCAGAAAGAACATCCGTATAAGCGGCGGCAGGACAGCCAGTGCCAGAGCACTGTAACATACTGCAGGTGTATAAATCTTTGCAAATTTCGAGATGAAATCTTCCGACTTGGACTTTCTGGAACTTGCATTCTCCACCAAATCCAGAATCTTCGATACCGTAGATTCCCCAAATTCTTTTGTCGTCTGAATCTTCAATACACCGGTCATATTGATACAGCCGCTGATGATCTCGTCCCCTGCTTTTACTTCCCGCGGCAGGCTCTCTCCCGTCAGGGCACTGGTATTTAAGCTGGAAGAACCATTCACAACGATACCGTCAATGGGGACTTTTTCTCCCGGCTGCACCACGATGACGCTTCCAATACCGACCTCGTCCGGGTCAACCTGTTCCAGTTTTCCTCCGCGTTCCACATTGGCATAATCAGGCCGTATATCCATCAGTGCGCTGATATTCCGGCGGCTCTTACCGACCGCATATCCCTGGAACCACTCACCCACCTGATAGAACAACATAACGGCAATCGCTTCCAGATACTCACCATTCTCATAGATGGCAAGAGCCATAGCGCCGATGGTCGCTACCGCCATGAGGAAATTTTCATCAAATACCTGCTTGTTCAAAATACCCTTTATGGCTTTTCTCAAAATATCATAGCCGATGATAAAGTAATCAACTAAGTAACATATAAGACGTGCCAGACGTCCTGCGGAAGGAAACAAATATCCGTCAATCCGGTCAAAGGTTTCCGCAGAGACCGATTGAAGCACCAGAAGCAGTGCCGCAGAGACCAGGATACGACCCAGCATTGTCTTCTGCTTCTTCGTCATCCTCCCGCTCTCGCTTCTTCCCACGATAAAAAGAAATATAGCTGCTGTTGCAATCACAACTATCAGCAGCACATTAATAATAAGTTCCTGCATGATTATCTCCTTTCTACTGATATTGCCCATGCTTTCTGGACAAAATGGTATACCCTTGCGGTATTTCCTGCTTTTGCCCGTGTTCTTTGTGCATATCATTACACTTTTATGGCATTTCAATAATTAAGCAATCGTTTATTTGTTATTTGGCATAAAGGGCACCCCTAAACTGCCGAAGTGTATTTTTATGGGCGCCCCTCCATTCCACTGCCTTACATACAAGACATGGCAGTTCTCAGATTAAAGGAAAATTTCACAGTCCGGCTCAACCTTTTTGCAGGCTTTCAGGACATCCTCCATAACCGCCTTAGGCTCTTTCCCTTCCTCAAACTCCACAATCATCTTCTGTGTCATGAAATTCACGGTGGCGCTCTGTACTCCGCCAGTCTTGCGCGCAGCGTCCTCCATCAAATTTGCACAGTTTGCACAGTCCACTTCAATTTTGTAAGTCTTCTTCATAGGAATGATCCTCCTTGTTAATTATATTTTATATTTTTATGATTAAGCACTTGTTTAATCACTGTGGTTGCAGTATAATACAGTAAAGAACATACGTCAATGCTTTTGGAACACACCCTTCCAAACGGGCGAAAAGCATTTCCAAACAGGCGAAAATGGAGAGCGGCAACAGTGTGTATCCCGGCCAGGGTGATTTTTCCCAAGGGATTACCGGGGCAGTTGACCAGACAGACTGTTCAGTACCTCTGCAATATCCCCATCTATCCCATATGACCTATCCGCAATGACATCCGGAACATGAACTTCTCCCCTATTCACTGTAATATAGGTTGCAAAAGGTTCCTCTTGTGCCAGCCGCATGAAAGGAGCCTTAATCATCTGATTGCGCCATCCAACGCCAAGTTCCAGAATAACCAGCTTTTTACCGTGAAATTCCTGCACAAAATTTTGGTATTCCTGCGCCTTCTTTTTCCAGTTATCAGTCTGAAAAAATGACTGGTCGCCTGCCATATTCGGCTCCATAAATCCACCGCACCTGGGGCATCTTACCAACGCTTCCACAGTCACTTTCCCATCTGCTTCCGTCTCTGCCATGCGTATTATATCTGCCGGGTCACGATAGACCGCCCCATGACAATGTTTGGCACAGCGGTACTCTGTAATTTTCCCCTCCATCTCAAAGACACGCTCTAGAGAAAAACCAGCCAGAGAAAAATGATCCTCCCCATTAGAAGTCACAACAAAATAATCCTTATTCTCCACCAAAGCATACAAATTTTTCATCATCTGGCTTGGCTGTTCCTTATACCTTTTCAGATATGCCAGACGGCTGAAATAAGCCCACTGCTCCTGCGGCCCTTCAAAATCCAGGAACATTCCCTGCAGCAGACTCCGTATCCCATATTTTTTTCGGAAATCTCCAAAATGTTCCCGGAACCAGTCATCATCAGCAAAAATATTATACCCCTCCGAAATTGACAGGCCATTGCTGGCTCCGATCAGGACTGCATCGGCTTCCTGAATTTTATCCCATATCTGCTTAAACAAATTCTCCATTATCCTTACCTCCTTCTGATATCCGGCAGGTCTTTTTTGCTTCTGTCATTTTCACAGCATCTTCAAGAACCTTCGCAATATCTTCCCTGATTGCCAGCCCCTTATCCGCAATTTCATCCGGCAGCAAAGCATCCTCCGGATTGATTGTAATATAAAATGCCAGCGGCAACTGATATGTCAGATTCCAGAAAGGCTCCTTGATAAACATTGGCGTCATCCGTCCAACCCCTAATTCAAGAAACAGTATTTTTTCACTGCTGTGCTGCTGCAAAAATTTCCTTATTTTTCTATACTCGTCTTTGTATTTCGCACCTTCCAGAAACGTATAGCCCCGCACCCAAGGTTCAAGTTCCGCCCCACACTGCGGACATCGTGGAATCATTTCTGTGGGAATCTTCAAATCCGAATCAATAGCAGCATTCATACCATAAACCATATCCTTGTTATAAAATATTTCATCATGGCAGCGGCTGCTGCATTGGAAGTATCGGGAATCCCCTTGAATGGCACTCAGTTTTTCTTCCTGAACAACACGTGTAAACTGGAAATCCTGATTCGTAGTCATGATGTGATACGTCTTTCCTTCCAACAATTCCATTAAATCATAATAGGGCCTGCCAGTTTCACACTCATATTCCAAATAGCACATCCTGGCAAGGAATGCCCAACGCTCCTCCCTGGATGGATACCTGTAATAAAACCCATTGAAAGCGCCAACATATCCATACTTTTTATGAAACTCCCCTAAATACTTCTGGAAATAACTGTCATTCTGGTAAAAAAAGTTGTATCCGCAGGCAGCAGACATTCCTGCTGCCGCACCCACCAAAACCGCATCTGCTTCTTCTATTTTTTCAAGCAGATGCCCTACATTTTTCTCATGATCACTTTGAAACATACCTGAACATCCTCTTCTTTTTCACTTTGTTTAAACCAATCAAGGCAAAAACCGTTGTAAACTTTTCACCTTTTCAAGGTTATTGACACGTTGTATCGAAAAAATTATAATGTATATAACTTCAAAAGTGCTTGACATTTTTCAAAAAAGAAAGCACTCCTTTACAGAAATGCTTTTTTTGTATAGAACTTAAGAAAGGACTAAGAAAATGGCTGAAAGAAAAACTGACCGGCGCACCATTTACACAAAAAATATGATCAAAGATTCCCTGCTTGAACTGCTAAAACATACTCCTTATGAGAAAATCACAGTAACATCCATCTGTAAACAGTCAGAAATCACAAGGGCAACATTTTACCTGCATTATAACAATATTGATGAAGTTTTAGACGAAGTACTTGACGAGGCGCTCCGCCTTACAGAACTGGATGATCATTTTTCCATTTCCTCATCCCATCTGTTTGCTTATGCCGGAATTGAAAAAGCATTCTCTCCTGCCCGGGAAGATCCCGATACCCTTCTTCCGCCATGCCAACGTGCTGCCAGCAATCCCAAATACCGTGTCCTGTTCCTTGACGAAACAATGTCCCACCACATACTGGAAAAACTCTACAAAAGAGAAAAAGGCAAAAGAATCCCCGAAATTATGAATACATACCATGTAACTGAATGGGAAGCTGATAAACTGTTCCTGTTTATGCTTCATGGCAGCTTCGCTGTCAATAAAGCACTTGGATGGAATAAAACCCCCGACTGGTACCGCGCGCAGAAAGTGATCCAAGATCTGATAGAACCATAATTTTCAATTTTGACTTGGGAGCTGCACTCGTGCATGGTCAGCTATCGTTTTATTATTTAAAATTGCCACACTTTACACAGCTTTTTTGCTCCCGATTTTCTCCTCCAAAAAAGCCAACTCCTCAAAACCTTTATATACGTTGTTTTTATAGGGCTGGCTTTTGGCATATTCACTTTACTTGATAAAATGCGTCCACTGACGTTCCTCGTACACCGGAGCTTCCAAACCGGATTTCTTCCCGGCCTCTATATTTTTAAGCTGCCATGCCATATTCTGTCCAAGGGTACGCATGGTCTGCAAACCTTCCTCGTCTTTTTTTACATCTTCCGGCGAAAAACCATGTACCTGATTCCAGTATTGTGAAGCCACAACCTGCATATTGGAAATGGTAAAGTACATATTAAGACTCTGGAATGCCATGGAAGCCCCGCCCCTTCTGCATGAAACAACAGCCGCTCCCAATTTGCCGCCCCACTCATAAAGAGAGCTTTGGAATAAACGGTCAAGGAGGCATTTGATCTGGCCGCTGGGGCCGCCATAATACACAGGAGAACCTATAATCAGTCCCTGAAATTCATCCATATGCTTGTGAATCTCATTCGCCAAATCGTTGAATACACACATACCGGCATTACCACATTTGCCGCATCCGATGCAGCCGGGAATCGACTTCGCCCCAATCCAGAGCAGTTCCGTCTCCACTCCATTAGAATTCAGCGTATCCGCAACTTCCTTCAATGCAGTGTAAGTGCATCCATGTTCATGAGGGCTTCCGTTCAATAATAGTACTTTCATTTTTTATTCCATCCTCTCCTATTTATAATATTGCTGAGCAGGAAAACTCCTTTTCTGCCTGCTGCCCATATCTTTATGCGTCTTCATTATAGAGGATGCCACCCTCGCTGTCTAATACTTCCTGTCAATCAATCCATAGATGAAATCTATTCCTATTATTTTTTCTGTTAAATATTACAAGATACTATCCTCCCAGTTACAGTCTGTAATTCCAAGCAGCTTTCCAATCTGGAGCGAATCTTTTAGAGCGTTTTGTCAATTATTTTTTTCTATTTGTTTTTTGCACAGTGGATGTTCCAGAATAATCTTTAAACTGCTATCAATTGGACGTCTCCTGAACCTCTGTTCCTGTAATCCTACAAACAAGCAGAGCAAGTTCGTGTGTATCAGGACGGTCATTTTCTGGTAATCGTATCCATTGCTCAAGCATGGCAACAATGCCGCTGATTACAAAGGTTGTGACATATTCCTGTTCAGATTTTGTCTGCACACCATGTAGATGATAATGGATATATTGATTTTGCTGTAAATATTCTCTGCATTTGCGCTGTATAACACAGCTTTTTCCGTTTTGGATAATTAGTGCAAAAGTGGATTGGTAATTTTCAAAAAAGGAGAAAAACAGTTTAGATGCATCGCACAGACTGCTTATTTCATAGGTTTGAGACACGGATATGAATTCTTCAAATACAGTGTCCAAGTAAAATTCCAGAATCTCTTCTTTATCTTTGAATATCTGATAAAAGGTCTGGCGGGATAATTCAGTCATTGCCATGAGCTGCTTGATGGAGATGCTTTCTAGAGGTGTTGTTTGCAGCAGCTGTAAAAATACCTGTACGATTTCCCGGCGGGAACGCAGTGCGGAAGGATTGTTTCCAGTATACATATTTATTAACCTCCTAAAAACCGGACAAAAAACCAAAGTTGTCAAACTTTATGGATACAGATTGACAACCAAGATGCTTACTATATATAATAAGCCAAAGCATACAAATGTCAATATTTTTACAGGTGTATGATTTACCTTCGATGAAAGTTATGGAAGTATACCAGAGGTGGGGAACATTTTAATTGCTGCAGGGAGATACATTCTCTTACTGTATTGATTTCATTGTATCTAATTACTTATTTGCAGAGGATGCTTGAGGCAAGAAGCCAGATTAAACTGGCAGGACAGGATTTAGACGGCTTATTCCATAATCGCCGGGTTAACGCAGCAGGTGCGTCTATGTTTATTGGTCTTTTACCATCAGCGGCTGCAATGCTTCTTTGCGGGAATATCGTAAAAGAGGCAACAGAAGGATATCTTAAGCCCAGGGAACAGGCTTTTGTAACAAGTTGGTTTCGCCATATTCCAGAAAGTACCCCTTCCGACTTATGCAGGAGTTCTGTTGATGGCAAATCTTTCTGGGGTTCCTCTTGGAAGATTTATGTTGGGAATGTTGATTCCTATGCTAGTTCTCGGAATATTGGGATATTTTCCTTGCCTGCATCAGCTGCCGAAAGATCCTGGTATTGATCGTATTATTTAAACTGTCAGTAGTACCAGCGGTTGCGGCAGTAATAGCCGTGTCTGCTTTCGTATACCGATTTCGCTTCAAAGAACTGCTCCCTATGCTTGGCAGTGCTTTTGAAATGAAGCTGTTGCTGAATACATTTCTTGTTTTGGTATTAAAAGAGTTCGTATCATATTCAGGTATGCTTACAAGGCTCCCAGGACTTCTCGCTGTATTGCCTGTTCCTGCGTATTTGGTTTTTGCGGCCCTGTTTTTTATCGGCGGCATTATCAGTGGAACAAGCGGAATTATAGCGATGGGAACACCGTTGGCCTTTGCTGCGATAGATGGAGGTATGCCTTTTATGGTCTTGCTTATGTGTATATGCCATGCTGCCAGCCAGATATCGCCTACCCATATTTGCCTGGTAGTAGCATCTGAATATTTTCACATTTCACTGGGGGAATTGATCCAGAAAACGATGCCTGTATCATTAACTTTTTGTTTTCTGATGATCATCTATTACAATTTGCTGATCATGGCAGGAATAAGATAATATAAAAGCAGGGAGGAAAGAACATGAAAGTTGGAATTATACGGTGTATGCAGACAGAGGATTTCTGTCCCGGAACCACGGATTTTCGGGTTATTCGTGAACGTACCGGTGCATTTGAGGGAGTGCAGGAAGAAGTAGAGATTGTTGGGTTTATTAATTGTGGAGGGTGTCCGGGCAAGAAGACTGTACTGCGGGCCAGAGAATTGGTGAAACGGGGGGCAGATACAATTGTGTTTGCGTCATGCATACAAAAAGGGACACCGATAGGTTATCCATGCCCGTTTGCCAAAAGGATGAAAGAATTTGTTCAAAAAGAAGTCGGTAACGAGATAAGGATTTTAGACTATACTCATTAGTCATTTTATTAGTCACAAACCACCACTTCAAGTGGTGGTTTGATTTACCAAAGTTTTCTTTGTACATTTAAACAGGATCAATGCAATCGGCAATGTCAGAATCTCTGCAAAAATATAAGCAAACCACACTGCCGTAGTATGGTTCGTCCATGCAAGCAGAACCACACATGGCAACAGGAAGACCGCCTGCCGCGCCAGTGTCAATATCATGCTGTAGACAACGCTTCCCAATGCCTGAAAGAAATGGGAAAACAAAATACAGGGCACCGAAATGAGATAACTTAGCGAAAGTATACGGATAGCAGGAACTCCGATTAAAAGCATCTGCCTGGAAGCATTAAGCATCAAAAGTATCTGCTTTGGCAACGTCTCCAATATAAGAAACAGCAAGGTAAAGATTACAATAGAATCAGCCAATGCCCAACGAAGCGTATCAAATATTCTTCTGCGGTTCCTCGCACCATAATTATAAGCGGCAATCGGAATCAGCCCCAAACATATGCCATGCACACCGATCAGGGCAAGATTCTGAATCTTGCTGCATATTCCGGCTACAGCTACAGCAGTCGGTGAAAGTGCGACCAACACCGAATTGATCAGAACGCCCACCCCTGAAGTAAGCCCCTGCATAAATGCCGTAGGAGCGCCAACCCGCAAAATTCCCAACATACAGCAGATATTGGGCTGAAATGTAAAATGTATTGGTATCTCACGATTATACTGTAGATTCAGGAAAAGCGCAATGAGCGCCCCACAGGTCTTTCCAATCATAGTTGCGATTGCTGCGCCCGCCGTACCCATAGCAGGCAGGCCAAACCATCCAAAGATAAGGATGGGATCAAGAACCAAATTAATGAGAGAAGCACCGCCAAGAGATATAAGAAAAAGCGTGGAATGGCCAGTCGCTATCAGACAACGATCAAAAACCCACTGCACCATATTTCCCAGAGAAAAAATCATACAGATGGAAAGGTAACGAATACCATAGTCGGCAATCCTCTCATTTCCACCAGACTGCCAAAGGAAAAATGGTTCAACCGCTGTCAGCCCAACCACAACAAGAATCCCCCATGCGAAAAACGCAAGAAACAGACCTGCCGAGACGGTTTTCTGTACTGTATCCCTGTCCTTTTCCCCAAGAGCCTTTGACACAACAGCATTCAGCCCCAGAGCTATGCCGCTTCCAAGTGCATCCATCAAAAGCTGCATCGAAGCTGCAAGAGAAACGGCAGTCAATGCCTCCTCATTAATCCGGGCAATAAACATACTGTCTACCGTATTGTAAAACGTACTGAACAACAGGGAAAGCATAAGAGGTATAGAATTTACTAAGAGCAGACGTTGTATGGGAGCCGTTCCCATGCGGTTTTCAATTTTCATCATGTTTCCTCCTCCATAAAACCAGATTTTTCCAAAGAGCTGAACAGGCCCCTATTTCCGTCATCTTGACTTTCCGGGAAAAAGTATATAGAATGTATCTATCATTCTATTACCAAAGCCTGCTTGATTTACTTAAATTATATTGGTATTTATCCGAATTATCCAATATTTCCTTTTAATAGAACGATAGACTGAATCTATAAACTGGCGGAGGACGATTATGGAACTTACACAACTGATACAATTTAAAGCAATAGCAGAATGTGAATCTATGACACAGGCTGCTGAAAAAATACACATCTCCCAGCCGACATTGAGCGCAATGCTGAAACGACTGGAAGGCGAGTTGGAAATGCCCTTGTTTGACCGCAATAAAAATAAGCTGAAACTAAACGAGGCAGGGAAGATATTGCTGAAACATACAAATTTAATCTTATCTCAGCTTGACATGGCAAAATCGGAATTAAAAGACTATGCCAAAAGAGATTCCATCATAAAAGTAGGATTTTGTGATCCCGGCCCAATGTGGTATTTTACGCCAAGATATTCCTACACAAAGCATGAAAAAGAAATGGAACCCAATCTGTATGATGACATTGGGAATGAAGCGGCATATCTGATAAATGGCAAAAATGATGTCCTGATTTCTTTCCGTCATATCGACCATCCGGATATTATCAGCAGACCGCTCGTACATGAGCATTTCCTGCTGTCCGTGACGAAAGATAATCCACTGACAAAATTGCGTGAAGTATCCATCAGAGAGCTGAAACCCGCATCGATCCTTCTTCTCTATGTTGGCGGCTCGTTTTTTCACAGCCAGGAGGCATTTTGGAAAGAGCTAGAGCCAGATACAAAGCTCGAATTATGTGATGATGTTTTCATCTTTAATCAGCTTGTCCGAAACAGTGATGTTATCACAACTTCCACAAGAGTATCACAACATTTTCGTATGGATAACACCGACCGTGTCCTTATTCCGGTTACTGATCCAGAATTATCAGTTGATTATCATATCGCCTATTTAAGAAGAAACAAGAAGCGTATTCAATTTTTTATTGATTGGATAGAAAAATGCTGTAAAGAAATTGAAAACGATACTTGAATTTATACCCAAATTCATACCTAGGTGAATTGAATCAATTTGTGGTACGCAAGCTACCGGGCGAATTAGTGACTTTCATCCATTAGAAGGGGGTTGTTGCAAAATAGATAAGTAATCATCTATTTCGCAACAACCCCTCCCCTGTATCAGACTATCTATTTCCCGACAGCCTCCTTTTTATCATAATTCTACATAAGGATTTAAATTATACTCTTCCAATCTCCATAAATGCAGTTCGGTCATAACGTCCGGTCAACAAATATGGCACCACTTCATCGGCATTTACTTTTTCTAACAATGTCATCTTCTGAATCAATAAATCGTTATTTGCCCATGCACCACCTATAACACTGTTTATTGGCAGCTCCGCCCATGGATCATCCACACTTGATTTAAGCTTTAATCCTACATGACCCGGTTCCCAACTATAATATGTATACTCACAAAGATTAGAAATCAGACACGCATTTGTAAAATGACATACGCTATTCTCATCAGGAAGATTATCAAACATATAATAAAATCCTCCACCCATTGTTTTTCTCCCTGCCGTTGGCATCTGATACAGTACCGCAGTCATAGGATTATTGTATTCACCCAGTTTCATAGTAATATCAACCAGTTCTGTTCCACGGCGTGTTACCTGAACGCTTATCTCATCACCATTTTTGCGCATCATGAACTCACCGCCAAGTTTTTTCGGAATTCCGCTATTATCACGTCCGCACTGCGTTGCCATTTCCGCACCATTTCCGCCAAGGATCAAGCTTATCGTATAGAGCCCCTTCTGCTGCCCATACATCGCATAAACTCCTAAGATTGCCTCATAATAATCGTCTGCAAATGTAGGCTCTTTAATATGACATACTGACAAAGTCACAATCGGCATTGGGAACGGTTTCAGGGGTGGCGGAAGAATACGCGCGATTGCTGCCGGATCTGTCAAATATGCCAGATATACTCCTTCCTGGTTTTTCATCAAATTTACTTTTCCGAAATTTTCAACATCCTTTTTGGAAGAAACAAATCCCGAAATTCTTCTTTGCTCCGTAAAAAGCATGCGGCCAATTTCATAGCCGGAGCGTGTGGCAGGCGCAATCGTTCCATCCCTTTTAGCGCTTCCAATCACATGCGCCTCTATCCCTCTTTCCGTCAATTGTTCTGCCAGCGATACATCCGGACGATATCCCAAGGATAAAATAACCGCATCTGCTGAAATTGTCACCTCCGTATGGTCTTCCAGTTTTTCCAGAATTACACTGCCTTCTTTTATCTCTTTTAATGCGTGAGACAAATAATATTTCACTCCTCCTTGACTCAGTCTTCCGCAAACATCTATTACGTTGGTCTGGTTTGCGTTAGGCGCCAGTTTATCCATCATTTCAATCACTGACACCTCATTTTTTCCTGTGCAAAGAAATTCTGCGGTCTCAAGTCCTGTCTGTCCCCCTCCGATCACAGCGACTTTTTTACCCACAAGTTGTATCTTTTCACCCAAAACTTCTTCTACGGTATACACCTGCTCACCTTTTACTCCTGGGATTTTTCCTGGGATCACAGCTTTAGAGCCTGTCGCAACTATCACTGCATCCGGCTTTAATTCTGTAAGGGAATCTGCTGTTGCTTTCGTATTTAGACAAACCTCTACCCCAAACCGCTCAAATTCATTATTATAATAATTTGCGATCCACTGCATACGTTCTTTTAACGGTGGCTTTTTAGCATAATTAATTGTCCCGCCAAGTTCTGCCTTGTCATCCATTAATACAACCTTTACACCCCTAAGCGCAAGAGTCTGTGCCGCGCACATTCCCGCAGGACCTCCACCAACTACAACAACCTTTTTTCCTGCTGGTGCCTGCTTTAATTCTCCATATCTCTTTTCTCTTGCAAGCCTCGGATTTTGCGAACATTCCGGCGGCATTCCGGCGGCTCCCCATTGTTGCAGACTCTCAAAACATCTCAGACAGTTAATGCATTTACGTAACTCTTTTTCTCTTCCTTCCTGAACCTTTCTTCCCCAATTCTCATCACACAGCCATGAACGTCCCATTGATACAAAATCTTCAATTCCCTCTTCTAAAAACTGTTCTGCAATCTCTGGATCACGAATAGAGGATACTCCAATCACCGGAACCTTTACATGATCTTTTACTGCTTTGATCAAATCGCGTCTCCACCCCTGCGGGAAAGAAATAGGCTCAATACAAGTTGAAGCAGTTTCATAAAGACCTACTGATACATCAATAAAATCCAGTCCTTCTACCTCCAAAGAAACAGCTATCTGTACTCCATCCTGAATATGGATATAATCTTCTGTTACACCTGTTTTATCAAGAAATTCCTCAACGGTCAAACGAATACCTATCGGAAAATCATTTCCACATGCTTTGCGGATTCCCCAAATAATTTCTTTAACAATCCTTAAACGATTTTCAAAATTTCCTCCATATTCATCCGTTCTTTTATTTGTATATGGTGACAAGAATTGTTGTAGCAAATATCCATGAGCACAATGAATCTCTACTCCGTCGCATCCTGCTTTTTGAACACGTACTGCACCATCCACAAATTGCTGAATTAACTGCTTTACTTCCGCAGTTTCCAACGCTCTTGTTTCTTGATTCGATACTTTACATGGAATCGCCGAAGCACTTACCACTGGCTGCCCTCCAATAAGTCTGGAAATTCCTTCTCTTCCTGGGTGGTGAAGTTGAATGAACAACTTGGCACCATGCACATGAACCGCTTGTGCAAGACGTGATAATGGCTCGATATGTCTGTCCTTTGTAACAGAAAGCTGACGCATCAATCCAGCTCCATGAACATCATTTACACGGGTAATTTCAGGAATAATAAGACCTGCTCCACCAATTGCTCTTGCTTCATAATAAGCAATCATTTCTTCACTCGGCGTTCCATCCATCTCTGCCAATCCAATACCCATTGGCGACATCACCAAACGATTTTTTATTTGTACCTTTCCAATCTTTCCAGGATTAAATATATTTTTATACATTCTCCACATCCTCTCTTATTTAAAGTCTCTCTGCATCAAACTAATCTTCCCATGGAGTAACCACAACTTTAATGCATCCAGGTGTTCTCGTTCCGCTCAATCCAAATGTCTCATAACCCTCTACGATCTTATTTAATGGCACTTTATGGGTCAACGCGAATGACGTATCAAGTTCTCCTTCTTTAACATTTGCAATCATCTCAGCTATCCCTTCTGCACGCTGGATGCCCATTGCAATCCTAACATTTTTATATATCAATGTATGGAATGGAACCGAGATTGGACCACCAAATACTGATACTGTTGAAACCATTCCGCCATATGCAACAATATTGAACGCCGCATCCATCGTTGCCTGATTCCCAGCCGTTTCAATTACAATCGGAACACCTTTTCCCGTAAGCTGTAACACCTTATTCACCATTTCCGGATCTGTCGCATTTACAATCTCATCCGCAATACCCAAAGCCTTTGCTTTTTCGAGGCTCGCCTGCTGTCTGGTAATTGCGACCACTCTGCAGTTATATAATTTTTTAAGCAACTCACAAGTACAGAATCCAACCGGACCAAGCCCAATCACCGCAACAGTATCACCTTTCTGCACACCTGCCTGCTTAATACCAAATAAACCAGTAGCTAACATATCCGGTACAAGAAGTACGTCTTCATCTTTGACGCCTTCGGGAATCTTATACATACAAGTACGAGAATTGGACACACGAATATATTCCGCCTGTGCTCCATTTTGGAATATACCAAAACCTCCTCCATTCTCGCATCGTCCTACACGTCCTACCTTACACATATCACATTGACCGCAATAACTTAATGGCGCTACCACGTAATGTTCTCCTTGTTTGTATTGATCCTTTACTGCCTCTCCGGCTTCAACTACCTCAACACAGAATTCATGTCCTAAGACCAATGGCGCTTTCGCCGGTGCATGTCCCTGAACAATATGTAAATCACTTGTACATATAGCCGAAACTGTCACTTTTCCGATCACATCATCTGGTTTCTCAATTTTAGGCATGGGTAAATCATCCAAACTAATTGTTTTGTTTCCATGGTACACTAAGCCTTTCATTGTTTCTTTCATGTTACTTTCCTCCTATCATACGAACAATTTAGTGATATTCTTACTTTACACAATAGTAAAAAAAACGACAACATGTCTCAGATACGAAAATACATTTGACGATTTGTACTCTGTGCACTATAATATATCCTAATAATTCTATATTGATATAAAAGGAGTTTCTTCTATGTACTTTAAACAATTAATTCACTCACTATCTCAGGTTAATACAATAAATGTAATCAATAACACTAACTTTACAGAGTTTTCAGATATCGCTTTCCTAGATGGGCAGACATCGGAATATAATCCCCAAACTCTATATTTAGGTTACATAAAACAATTAGATTCAAACGATACATTACCGATACATTGTATTTTAAGTACAACTGATATATTGGATAATTCCTATGAACAAATCGAAGATTTAGCCATTATCGATGAACAATCCCTTTTTTCAATTTTTAACCAAACCAAATTAATACTGGAACAGTCAGAAGGAAAAGGGTTATATGAAGAGTTGCTTCATACGGCGGAAAAATCTCATAACATACAAGCAGTGGTTAATTCATCAGCAATAAAACTCGGCAATCCATTAATACTTATCGATCTTGATTTCAAGGTTATCTCTTATTCCACAATATCTCCCATTACGGACGAACTATGGCGTAAAAACACAGAGAGAGGTTATTGTAGTTATGAATTCATGAAAACTACTCTATCTATGAAAGAACTACAAAATCCTTCTTACCGTACAGATTCTGTAGAAGTTTCTTGTACTGAATCCCCTTATCGCAAACTTTGTAATCGCATTTTTTTTCGGGGCGCACATGTTGGTTATGCAATAATGATTGCAAGTGAATCCCGGCTGATTCCTTCTCATTTTTCGATGTTAACAACAATTAGTCAGGTAATCAGTCAGGTAATAGCTAATGATTCCCCCACTTTATTCCAACAGAAGAGTCAATACCAAAAAGTTTTATACAGTCTCTTAATCGGTGCTTCTTCTGAGGAACTTTATCCTAAATTGAGTACACTTGCATTCCCGCAAAATATGCTTACTTTGGTCATCAAACCTACCAAATTTTACGGCTCTGAATACATAAAAGAACATTTAACTACAACTATGCGCCAAAGATTTCCTAATGTTCATATAACTTACCATGATAACTTGATAGTTACACTTTTTCCTTTGATGCAAATGTCTGAAATCTCAATAGAACAATTAGAATGTATTGATGAATTTGCAAGGCAGGAAAATTTAGAAATAGGTATCTCCAATGCCTTTTCTCATATTGAACATTTCTGTCACCACTATATACAGGCTAAAGCTGCAATCCAACTTGGAAATCAATTATCAGATAAACAAAGAATTTATAAATATATAGATTATCAATTTTATGACTTATTAGCGCAAATACCATCTTCATCTTCTATTGGAAAATATTGTCATCCGGCGTTGGCACTTTTGCGTAAATATGACAATGAGAATAATTCTGATTTATATCATTCATTACAGGCATACTTAGAAAGTGGATGTAATATAAAACTAACCGCCAGCAATTTATTCATCCATAGAAATTCTATGATTTATCGTTTAGAACGAATCGCAGAAATAGGCCATATTGATATTAAGGATACTAACACTCTTTTCCTTTTGAGAATTTCATATGCAATTGATCATTTTTTAAAACATGATGCTTAAACTATTAACGTATATAAACTTTAAAAGCTATTTTCTTTTACAAACTCTGGCAGTATATCATTATTATATCTACTACCATTCATATCTTATGTAAAGGGTCTGTCGGTTAATGCCGATTTTTGACCATTTTTAGTCCCAACGAAAAAATCCCTGCTGAAATCAAGGTTTTATCGACCTCTGATTTTCAGGCGAGGATTTTTTTCTTTTGTCCATATTTATTTTTGGATATTTCATACTGTTTCTTTCCGATAGTACAGGCACAGCAAAAGATAACGGCTCATATATTGATTTAGAAGACAGAATGGATGTGATAATTTGAAAAAGCCAACATATTATCTTTGGCGTGACGATTATTCTTCGCAAGAAGAATATACAAAAATGAAAGAGAAATACACAAGAATGGGATTCCGTGTTGTCACATTTAAGGATGGCCCGGCTGAGCGTGATATTCAGGAAGGAATAAAAGCCTTGATCAAAAACCATATTTCGGATTACTGCCGTTGACTTTGGTATAATAAGGAAAGGATGTGAACCTATGAACGCAGGATATGTCCGATTATCCAAAGATGATGACAAGCGGAATTATTCTTCAATCGAAAACCAGAAATTAATCATCACTCAATACGCGGCTGAACAGAACCTGGTTATCGACCGTTGGTATGAGGATGACGGATTTTCCGGCTATAAATTTGACCGCCCTGGTTTTAATCGGCTTATGAAGGATTTAGACAAAGACATTGATACTGTTTTTGTAAAAGATTTTTCCAGATTGGGCAGACATAACGCCAAGATACTGCTTCTACTGGATGAATTTCAAGAACGAGGCAAACACCTGATCGTTGTGGATGATCATTACGACAGCGAAGTATCAGAGGATGATACGATAGGCATTACGACCTGGTTTAATGAACGCTATGTCAAAGATACAAGCAAGAAAATCCGTCATGCGTTAGGCGCAAAGCAAAAAGAAGGTACACTTATAACACAGCCGCCATTTGGATATAGGAGAACAGGAACAAAGAAAGAAACTTTTGAAATCGTACCAAAAGAAGCGGAATATATCAAATTAATCTACGATTTATATATTCAGGGCTGCGGTTACCGGAAAATATCTACTTACCTTACACAGCAAGGCGCTCCTACCCCATCCATGATCCGCAGAGAACGGGAATTGAAAGAAGGAAGAAATACAAATCATCATGTCGCCGCCGTTTGGTCTGATGGAATGGTAAAAGATATATTGGATAATGATTTTTATATCGGTACTTTTCGTTTACGGAAAAGAGCCAGAAATACTGTTCATGGAAAGGACAAGCGTGTCCCGAAAGATGAGCAGTATATTTTTGAAAATCATCATCCGCCAATCATTGACAAAATGACTTATGATCTGGTGCGGGAGCTAAAGGAAAAGCGTACAAAATCCCGCTATAAAGGCAGTCACGGACAATGGATCGGTTCCGAAATACCGAATCCCTTTGGAAGCTGTCTTTACTGCAAGGATTGCGGCAGCAAGCTCACACCCATTGAACGGCAGACTTCGGCCAGAGTACGCAAGTATTACATTTGCAGTACCTATAATACCAAAGGGAGACGTTATTGCTCAAAGGCACATTTGACCCCCGAACAGGACCTCATGGATGATGTAGTGAAGTACATCCGCATGTGCCGAAACACTCTTTGTGAAATTATAACTACTTATGATATGAAAGATTTTGCTGCGGAACAGAAAACTTTGGAAGAAAAATGTGCTTCTATCCAAGAAGATATCGCAGAAGTAAAAAAACAATTGCAAACGCTGTTTTCTCAAAAAATCAAAGACCTTGCCGGTAATCCTGGTAATGAAGATTTGATCAAGGAAAGCTATGATTCCATACAGCAGGATCTGACGGCACGAATCCATGCCCTCGAATTGAAACATGACGAGTTGAAACACAGCAAACCCTCAACTCCTGATGTAAAAGACAAACTGCATACAGCACTTGAAGTTGTAGATGATATTGTCCAGAAAGGAACCTTGCGCCGCAAAGATATTGAGATTCTAATAGAACGGATTGAGATTGATGAAAATGGTCTGCCGGAAATAGAATTAAAATATGGCTTATCCGGACTGGTACATGATAGCGCCGCTGAAGAATTAAACCAACATGAAAAAAAGATCACCCTGGCAACTATGCGTTTAATAAAGGATGATGACAGAGGTTTTACCTCTGCTAAATATCTTTCAAAACACCTTACAGACATGGGATATTCCAAATCAAACAAATCTGTGCTGCCATATATCACAAAGATGATTGAGATGGGGATTGTAGAACCTTGCGAAAACAAGCGTAAACCTTATACCATTGTAAAAAGCAAAGCAGAAATCGAGGAAATCATGGCAAATTTTGAGTGTGGCATACCGTCTGAATATGATATCGATAAATCATATACTAACTATTTACATAATAGTGGTGTCAACAGGCGGCATGCCAGAAATGGTATTTGAATATATTCTGAAAGAAAACGGAATTGCCCCCACTGCAGATCTGGAAATAAATCAGAGTATTGATTTCGGTTCTACCGGAGCTGCTTTTGCGGAGGGCCAGGGTGACTTTACAGTTGAATTCGCTTGAATACTGCACCCATGAAATCTGATACTATTTCTATGAATAACCGTGCTGCCATATTTTTCCCTAACTGAGAAAATAATCAAAAAAGCATCTGGCCCACATTATTTTTACAATACTAGCCAAATGCTTTTTGTTCTATATACCAATATTCCCCTTAACAATTATGCAAAACGCAGTTTCCGTCTGGAATGTCTGGAATGCAGTGAATGTCCCTTCGTCTGATATGTCACAAATTCTACGTGGCCGTCCACCCACTCGCCTACCTTTCCAATCACTTTTCCCATTGTAAAAGCGCTCAGCAAGGTTCCGATTCCAAGTCCGCTGATTCCGCCGAGGCAGACAAATGTCAGAACCGCTGTCGCTGTCACGCAGATCAGGTCAAAGGAAACTTTAATTTTAGAAAATGCCGCGCCAGTGATATCAGATAATTCCTTTGGGAAAAGGTCTGTCGGGATAATCGGCATCTTACAGCGGTTTGACAGCGCTACTCCTATACAGATGATCATATAACTTGCCACGAAATAAAATGCGCGAAGCGGCGCTGCCGTAGGCAATACCTGAATCCATTCTTTATGTACATCTACCATCAGGCCAAATGCAAAGCCTACTCCAAAACTCAGAAGATACTGAGGCATAAATTTCTTCCGCAATACCATCAGAATCATAATCAAAACACTCTGGAAAATGTAAGTCCAGGTTCCCAGGGAACATACCGGAAGCACCTCACTCAAAGCATACGTCATACTGGAAATGGCTGATATCCCTGTTCCTGAATATAACATCAGAACAACGCCAAAACTGTTCATAATAATAATTAACGGAAGAACAAGCTCCCCTCTAAGAAATGTTTTATGTGTATTCATTTTATATTCCTCCTCAAGTTAATCCATCTGTAAAATCAATCTCTGTATCATCTGCTACTAACTTATCATATCTCTTTACATAAAACAAATGAATAATTTCTATTTATTCATAGACGCAATCTATGAATTGATGTATTATTGTATCATGAATATGTGAAAGGATATGTGGAACACACCGCAGGATACAGTACAAAGTTATTATTTAAGACACCATACACATAGCAATACTTCAGATAAATATCCTATCCCGGTTTTCCAATCCACAGAACAGAGGTGAGTCATGAACTTATATCAATTGAGATATTTTGCAGAACTTGCGCAGGAACAACATTATACGAATGCGGCCCAACGTCTGAATATATCGCAGCCAAGTCTGAGCCATGCGATTTCACAGTTACAAGAGGAGCTTGGAGTGCAATTATTTGAGAAGGCCGGCCGCGGCACCCGATTGACAGAATATGGAAATGAATTCTTTCAATGTGTAAAGCGTTCCCTGTCCATCCTGGACAACGGCATCGAGGACATGCAGCGCCATGCGAGGGGTGAAGGGCTAATCCGCTTAGGATTTCTTACACAATTGGGGGTCGAATTTATTCCGGGTCTGGCTTCCCGGTTTTTGGCACAGAATTCTAAACATAACATTAACTTCACGTTCCATGCTGACCGGACCCCTGATCTCTTAGAAGGGTTAAAACAGCAGAAATATGATCTGGTATTCTGTGCACGGCCTGTAGAATCCGAAGATTTTTCCTGTGTCCCCATTGACCGTCAGGAACTTGTCCTAATCGTACAGGAAGATCATCCATTGGCAGACAAAGAACGCATTGCCCTGGATGATACTTTAGAATATCCATATATATTTTTCGATAACAGCACCGGACTGCGGCCTGTGATTGATGAACTGTTTGATAAAATTGGAAGACACCCGGAGATTGCATATGAAACCGACGAGGAACAAGTTATTTTCGGACTCGTTTCCCACGGATTCGGGATTGCCGTGACCCCCTACCGCGAGCTTCTTTTAAAACTAAACGTAAAAATACTTCCCATCATTTCCCCAACCTGGGAGGGAAATATCTATATGGTTTCAAATAAGCAGGCGTATCTCACTCCGGCGGTAAAAAATTTCCGCGATTTCATATTGCAGCATCTGCTTGCACAGTCCGATTCAGTGTCATGAGGGCAGAAACCCAAAGGCCTCGAGACAATCGTCAGGTATACATACCGAATGTACACCTGGCTCGTTGCTTCACGTCAAAAAAAGAGACAAAAAAGGAGAGCGACTCTCAAAAATATTCTTGAGAATCGCCCTTCTGTGCCAATTTTTTGAAAATATTTAGTACACCACGGCCCCAAACGGCATGAGCGCCAATTTTGCCAGCTTAAAATGCTGCATACCGAACGGAATCCCTATAATCGTGATACACAAAAGTCCGCCGATAGCCAGATGTTCTATGGCGAGCGGTAGGCCGGATACAAGCAGCCAGATTACATTTAAAAGCAGAGAACCTGCCCCGCCTCCATACTGCACTTCCTTCCCAAAGGGAAAGAAACTGAGCTGTGAAAACTTAAAACACTGCATTCCAACAGGAATCCCTACAATTGTTATACACCAAAGGCATCCTGCAAGACACCAGCTTAATCCGGTGAATGCACCGCCAAATACAAACCATAATAAATTACCTAAACATCCCATATTTTTCCTCCTCGAATTCATAATCATTGATTTTAAACAAAACTGAGAAACCGACTGTTTACCTGCCTGTCGCCTCTTCTATAAAATATGTTACAATGTCTGCTTTAGTTCCACCATCAATGTTTCTACATAACAAATCGCTTCTTCCACCTGCTCCCTTGCATCTGCAATTTTGGACTGCACCAGAGAATCCGACACCAGGCCGTCAAAGAAGAAATCTGCAAAAGATAAAAAGCTGCTGACCTCCATGCGCAGATTCATCGGTATCTCTACATCACCTACTTCTTTTTGGAAACGCTGTAAGTCTCTTTTTGCTATTTCTATGCATTCCGCCGCTTCCTTCATTCTCGAATGTTTCATCACATCCGTGATAAAGGCGCCTCCAAGCAAATCAACAATCCCCCATTTTCTTGCACTTTCCAACTTCTCCTTTGCTGCTTTTAAACTCGCCAACGCACGCGCGCCGGCTCCGACTGCCTCTCTGATCTCCTGTTTCATACTTTCGTCTGACATTTCCTTTTCCTCACTTTCTTTTGTAAACATCTTGTTACATTGTCAGCAAGATCCTGTGGCTTTATGTCTGTTTGATAAGAAGAGAGTGCTCCGTCTTCGCCCGATATGGTAATAAAAAAGACTCTTATCATGACACTAGCCACAATAAAAGTCTTGCTATCTCATTTGATACGGATACCTCTCGGTATCGACTGACGGTTTCAAACCCATCCGATTCCGGATGTTCAGCTACTCCCTTTCAATTGCTTGACAAAAATATATCACTCTCATGTCCTTCTGTCAAGCATCTTAAGGAAATCTTTAGTTTTCTTTATACTAATGGTGTCCATGTCCTCCATGATGGTGTCCGTAGCCGCCGCCCTGGCCATAACCCTGACCGCATCCGCCTTGATAACCATACCCCTGATCAGCTTGATAATTATTATAATCTGTAGTCTGACCTCCATAATAGGTATCATCTACATACGTATTCCCGCCGCCATTCGACGTGGCGCCATTATTCCAATTATCCTGATATTGATATCCGCCATTATTCGCACAATAGCCACTGTTAGGGCAATCTGAATAAGGGCACAATCCCTGACCAATACAATAACCATGAGGACAGAGGGCTTGTTCTGCCACAACAGTCGTGTCTACTGTGGTTGATACAACCGCATTCTCTACAGGCGCTTCCACTGTCTGGACTGCAGATGTATCCGTCTGTACCGGCGCGGTATTCGCTGCTGCAGAAGCAGTGTCTGCTTTTGTATCAGACTTTGACGCTGTGGCATCCTCTGCCTGTGATGCTTTTGTATCTGCCTTTGCTGAGGTCATATCATCCTTTTTGGCAGTGCTGGCTATAAACGCTTTTTTCTCCATCGGGCTTGATTTTGTATATGACAGCACCCGCTTTCCTGCAATAGCTGCCACATCGCAAAGCGACGAACCTGCACATCCATCCCTAACGGCATCCTGGCACCAGGAAATGCAAGGCCGCACAAACTGACTGCCCCTGGAAGAAGCTGCATAACCGGTGATACCTGTGGTTACCACAGCAGTTAAAATAACTGCCGAGGCGAGTATTTTTTTCATTTCCATTACCTCCCTAAAAATCTGAAATACTCTGTTTTCTCCTAACCACATCTTATCTGGAAAAGTCTCTTTTGTCAACCTATCTGCAGCATCTTATATAAATTATATCGCCATCACCTTTTCGCTTTCAAATGCTTTTGCGATGACTCCAACTAACACTGCCCCAAGCACTAGTGTGATACCCAGTGTCATCCCATATTGCATGCTCGTCACTTCCTGTGTCAGAATTCCCTGTAGTGTAATGGAGGTATTATAGATTGGAATCATATAGAACCAGTCTTTCGGTGTACTTGTTGTAAACATGGTCAGGATTCCTAGAACCAGGACCAACATATATATAGGCGTCACATAAGAGCTTGCCTCTTTTACTGTTTTTGCAAATACAGAGATTAGTACAATGATAGCCGAATATAAGAAAGCAATCGCCACCAAAAGCACCGCCAGCATCACAATCTGCTGTGCACTGAGCGTCAGACTGATTCCTAAATCTTCTCCAGATGCCCCTCCAAGCATCTGGGGCATAAAAATCACCATCGCTGCCACATAGACTACCGATGAAACTCCCGAAATAATCATCAAAGCAAACACCTTTCCAAGCACGATGGAACTCCGCTTGATTGGAGATACCAAAAGACTCGCCATGGTTCCCCGCTCTTTCTCTCCTGCCACCATGTCTGTTCCAATCCCCATAGCGCCTGCGAACAGCAGAATGGTTACGAAATAAGGAAGCATCATTCCTAATACTTTCCCCCCGGCCTTCTGTTCATCCTGAATAATCATATCCGGATTATCGGAATTCACAGTAAATACAGTCAGTTTTTGCATGTCTTCGACCCGCTGTGCCAAAAGAGTCTGACGGTACATTTCCAATATTCCTGTGGATATCATGTTATAGGCAGCCTGCGAATATTCTTCAGAGGGATTATAATAAGTCTTCACCTGTACGACCTCATCACCAGTGTGATAATCTGACACGGCCTCCTGGAAATTCTCTGGGAATTCAATCCAGAGATCCGCATCTCCGCTTAGGATGCTCTCTCTCACCGCCCCCCTGTCTTCCACAGGATAAAGACTATAGGAAATATCCGTCTGGTTCAAAAATTCTCTAAAGTCATCTGGTTCATTCTCCACATAAATCACAGGAACATGCGCCTCCACATCCTCCTCTGCCTTCATACTCATATTGCTGACCAGGCTCATCACTACAATCATAATAATAACAGGAAGGAAAAATACGGAAAACATCATTTTTACGTCTTTAAATACACGGGTCAGCTCCTTACCGCAGATTTGTCCGATTCCGCTCATCATAATGCCGCCCCCTTTCTTTCTCTGTAAAGTTCAAAAAATGCATCCTCTAAATCCGCAGCCCCTGTCTCCTGCAAAATTTCTTCAAGCCTTCCTTCCGCAACCTTCTGCCCATCAATAATCACGCCAATCCTGTCGCAGATCTTTTCTGCCTCAGACATAATATGAGTAGAAATAATGACGAGCTTTCCTTCATTCTTCAATTTTTTCAAATAGTCCGTCACGCCCCTGGCTGTCACCACATCCAATCCATTGGTCGGCTCGTCAAAGATTACGATATCCGGATCATGGACCAGACATACTGCAATGGCCGCCTTCTGCCCCATCCCTGTGGACAATTCTTTAATCTTCTTATGTGCAAAATCCTTGATTTCAAAATAGTCAAATAATTCTTCTTTCCTTGCCTGCAGTTTCTCCTGCGGAACATGATGCAGCTTTCCAAAAAAATCAAACATATAGTCCACGGAAAACTGCGGGTCCAGCTTAATGTCTCCGGTCAGAAATCCGATTTTCTCCCTCACCTGTTCCGGTTCTTTCTGCACCTCATGTCCGGCAACATAAATCTCCCCCTTGGTGGGGCGGATAATGGTGGAAATACAACGAAGCGTCGTGGTCTTTCCTGCCCCGTTGGGACCTAAGAGCCCATAGATTTCCCCCGGCACTGCCCGCAGACTCAGGTCATCTACCGCTGTCTTCAATGGGTCCTTCGTCTTGGATTCTTTCATCTGCTTCTTGTTCAGTTTATAAATCTTTGTCAAATTTCTGATTTCAATCATAGACATCACCCTTTCATTTCTTCTTATTCCCGCAAAGCAACTAGCCAAATGTACATACAGGCATGTATATTTGACGACTGCCGCCAGGTTCAAAACAGTCACATCTTCTTTTCATAGACCAACCTTCCTGCAATAAACAGGATAAAGTACAGCATGATCAGCCCCCATACCGTCCAGAATACTTCCATGCTGAAAAATCCGGAAACCAACATAATGACATACCCTGTCAGAATCAGCAATACCCCTGCCGTATAATGTGCTTTCAAAGTGACCTGGATATTCCTCTCGTCCGTTTCCTTTAACCGTTTCATACGCAGTTTCTTTTCATCTTTCAATAGATTCCTGAGCCTCACAAACCATACAACACTGACTGCCAAAATTCCACATCCCAGTCCCATATATAGTCCGGATACAAAAGCCTTCTCATCCTCCATCTGTAATAGAAACATAGAAACAACGATAGATAGCGCCCCTAGCAGAATCAACACTGGGATAAATTTTCTTCTTTTTTTCAATACTATTCTGTACTCTTCGTCCGTCTTTGCCGGTTCCCACATTGATTTGAACCACATACGTTTTCCTCCTCTAAGTCAAATATAAAAACATCCTCAATCTGCATTCCAAAAAACTGAGCAATCTTATGAGCCAGGACTAAGGAGGCCTTATATCTCCCATTTTCCAGGGAAATGATAGTCTGCCGTGTCACTTCCACCGCATCTGCAAGCTCATTCTGAGTAATCCGCCACTCTTTCCTCAGTTCTTGTATCCTATTTTTCACATCGCCCCCCCCCTCAAATTTTTGCACTTTCTAGAGAGTCCTGTTCTCTATCTTCCCGAAAGCACTTGAGTCTTAAAATTATGTCCCTTGATTGTAAAGCATGTTTTACATTTTTAGTATAGTTAGCTTTACATTAATTGTCAAGTGTATTTTACATTTTTATTGTAATTCATTAAAAAAATGACTGTATAGTCTCAAAACTATACAGCCATTTTACTTTCTCATAATTTAGGAAATCCTTTACATTTTATGCATCCTGCGAAATCTTGATCACTGCCTTCACAATATCGGCCTTATTATTTACGCTGTAATCCATAGCCTTCTGAGCCTCATCCAGCGGGAAGATATCTGTCACAATCCCTTTCAGGTTTACTTTTCCGGATGCAACTGCGTCAATTGCTAACGGATAAATATGACGGTAACGGAAAACAGTCTTAAAGGTCAGCTCTTTGTCCAAAACCAGGCTCATTGGAAGTGTCATTTCTCCGGTTTTACTGTATCCCACCAGGACAATGTTTGAACCCTTCTTTGCAATCTGGATGGCCTGTCTAGTGGTAATCTCTGTCCCCGCAGTCTCTACAACCAAATCCATGCCTTTCCCGTCCGTGAGCTGCAGTGCCCGCTCCAGAACATCCTCTTTTGCCCCGTTGATGACTCCGTCAGCCCCCAGTTCCAATGCCTTTTCCAAACGCTTCTCCATAATGTCTACCACGTAAACTTCGGACACTCCTCTTGCTTTCAGCGCCATCATGGATACCAGGCCGATACATCCTGCTCCCATCACGACCGCCTTCTGTCCCAAATGTGCATCTCCCTGGATTGCAGCATGGAATCCTACTGCCAGAGGTTCGATCAAAGCGCCTTCCAAAGTACTCACATTCTCCGGCAGTTTGAAGCACAAATCTGCCTCATGTGCCACATATTCCTGAAAAACTCCGTCTACCGGAGGCGTTGCGAAGAATATCACGTCCGGACAGAGGTTATATTTTCCCTGCTTGCAGAATTCACAGTGCCCACAAGTCTTCCCAGGCTCCAACGCAACCCTGTCTCCCACCTGCAGATGCTTTACATCCTCACCGACTTCTACAACCACACCACCCGGTTCATGTCCCAGGACAAAGGGTGGTTCCACCACATAATCCCCAATAGCGCCGGTTTCATAATAGTGCAGGTCTGAACCACAGATTCCCACATAATCCAGCTTCACCAGAACCTCATTTGCCTTTGGTGAGGGGATGCTTCTTTCCTCAAAGCCCATTTTTCCGATTCCTTCCATAACTGCTACTTTCATTTTTCCTTCCATGATATCTTCCTCCTGTTTTCATATAATTTCGTAGTTCCGACTATTCGTTAGATACTTTATTAAATAGTTTTATTATGTATCTCATGATACATTCAATATCCAAAATTGTCAACGCTTTATCATCAAAAATTTTCTTTTCAGCAAAGTGTTAAAATTTAACCGTCCACTTTTAGTAAATATGCACATAAAAAGACATCTGTCATTTTAGGAAAATAACGGATGTCTTGTATCTTATTTCTATTTAAAATAATTGTACCTTTATACCTGTTCTACAAATTTTTCAGTCACTTGCAAGGCGGCCCCCAGAGCTGCCGCGCCCACTTTATATTTACATGGTTTTACAAAACTGCCGTCCTCTGAAAATGTATTCCTCTCAGATACTTTTTTTCTGATTTCTTCAATATACTCTTCCAGACAGCTTCCCACATATCCGCCCAGGACAATATCGCAGTCCAGAACCATATGAATATTGTTCACTGCAATGGATAAATATTTCGTATATTCATCCCATGCATCTACCAGTTTCTTTTCTCCCTTTTGCAAACCTTCAAAAAATATTTCCAGTTTTTTATCCGTCAAATCAGACAGACATTTCGCTGAACAATATGCATCCAGACAGCCTGTTTTTCCACAATAACAGACACGTCCATCGGGAATCACCGTCATATGCCCCACTTCCCCGCACCTGAATTCTTTTCCCTGCATCAGATGTCCATCCTGGTACACGGCCCCTCCCACCGTATTGCTCAATGATAAATAAAAAAACGGCATTGATTCTTTTGAGTGAATCCCCTCTGCATACGCTCCTGCATTAGCATCATTTAGAAAATAGCACGGAAAATGAAAACACTCTTCCACCTCCGCAAATGGAAACGCATTGACGTTTAAAACATGAGAACTTGTCACCTTTTTTTTCTGCAGATTCACGATTCCCGGAAAAGAAATCCCAAGCCCCAATATCTTTTCTTTTGCCACAGAACAATCTTTTATAAATTCCTCCAGCTTTTGATTTGCTTCTCTAAAATAATCCTGGTCTTTTCTATAGGGGAAATATACTCTCTCATATTTTAGAATCTCTCCGAGCAGATTGGTCAGCACCATTCCGATATGATTCTGTGTAATATCCAACCCAAGCGCTAACTTGTAATCCGCCACTGCAGCCAGTGCCTTAGCCCGCCTTCCTCCGGTAGACTGTAATTCTCCAACTTCCTCAATAAGCCCCAGTTCCAACAGCTCTTTCGTGTTCTGTATCACTGTAGGGAGACTCACTTTTAAAGCATAGGAAATATCCGGATTTGACACGGTCTTGCATTTGCAGATATATCGGTAAATACGGTTTCTGTTATTTTTTTTCACTTCCATATTTGTAATTTTTGTTTTTGTCATTAACCATCCACCTACACTTTATTAAAGTATTTACTTTAGTATAGCATCTAGTGATGAGGATTGCAAGAAGATATCGCGCACACAGCCCTTGTGATAAGCTTCTTTGACACTATCGCACATGAAATCAAAGCGCTATCTTCCTGGCAATTTTTTGAACATCTTGCTCTGTTAAAATCGTCATCATTTCAGAAACTTTTTTTACAGGCAAACCTGCACGGAGCATTTTTTCAGTAAATTCCAGTTCTTTCTGTTGGGTTACGTTTTTCGTTACATTTTTCGTTACAAATTTTGTAACTTCTCTTTCGATTTCCTTTCCATATTGAATTTTCTCTTCTTCAAATAGCTGTCCTACTTTTGTCATCATGATCCACTCCTTAATCTGTTTAGAATCCTCGTTGGTTATGACCTTATCTGCAAATACCAGTATTCCAGATAGGAGAAAGCGCTGCATATTCTCATCATCCAATGTTTTTGCCATCTCAAAGCAACGATGAATACATGCCTGTTTCTCTGATTTTCCTTTATATGTCAGAGGCAATATGATAAATTCCATCTGTTCTTCCTTCGATAATGTCTGATTCTTGCGAAATTTGTCTTGCAGCCTTTCTTCTATTTTTCTAGAATCCTTTTGAATTAAAAATGCCTCCTCTAGTTGAAATTGAAGACAGCCAATGTCCAATTCTTTTTCGGTCTGAGCCGGTTCAATATCCGCAGTATAAATAACAATCATTCGAATTTTACAAGGAAAATCTTGTCTCTCTATATTTCGTTTTAAGGTACGAACAATGTGATTAAGATATTTAATTTTGTTAGAATCCTCATATTTACTCTCATAATCTACCAGTGCAAGTGATTGATCTTCTAGCAAAAACAGATTATCTAGCCGCAGCTCGTTGGCTTCAATAGCTGGAAGATTGGTAGGCTGCACCCCTATAATCTCCGGAAGTTCTAATCCATAGACAGCAAAGGATTTTCCTTTCAGATTTTCTCCGAAATATTTTGTAGCTACATCTTTGTTCTGCCAGGCAATTGCAGAACTTTTTTCGGAATGTTTATTGCTCTTATTTTTTCTCGGATTTTTAACATTCGTCTCTTTTTTACGCTTTGGCATTCAGCCCCTCCTTTGTATTATATCACATGTCAACAGTTTTTGCAGAAAATTAACGCTATTGATGATATGCTTGCGTTTTGGCAGTTACTTACTGTGTTACTTCATCAAACTTGTATTTTCCGGCTGAAATGCCATGAAAAACAGACCCCGATACATTAACGTATCTACCGGACAGATAGAATCATTTGAAAAATGCTGTCCGTGATGTTGATGTTTTGTTAGTATAACATAAGAGGGCAATGCATACAAGGGACTATTGAAAAACAAATACAAATTGCCTTATTTGTGGACTTACTGAAGTGCCGTGATATTTCAAGTTGCTTTTTGAACAAAATCATGATAAACTCATAATTGTTCTATATGGAATTGTTCTAATAGGATTAGAGGTGATAAATTGGAAACAAAGGGTGGATTTTATATTACACAGATAAAACAGCTTCAAGATAGGATTTTTGAAAGGCTATTACTCGAAAATGGCATTGAAATAAGCGGCGGACAGGGAAGAATTTTATTTATTTTATGGAAAACAGATAAGCTTACAATCAGCGAAATAAGTGAAAAAACCTCCCTTGCTAAAAATACAGTATCCGTTGTAATAAATGGCATGGTTAATAAGGGGATTGTGGAAAGGAATATCAATCCTAAGAATCGCCGCCAGACTATTGTGTCGCTTACAGATTATGCAAAATCACTACAAGCAAGGTATGAAGCTGTATCACAGCAAATGAACATGTTGTTTTATCAAGGCTTTTCAGAAGAGGAGCAAAAACAATTTGAACAGTATCTTGCCCGAATACTGGAA
>CANOBT010000048.1 GCA_947564305.1 uncultured Lachnospiraceae bacterium
CATTTTTCAAAACGCCATAATATTCTGTATCTATTCAGTATCGTTTCTATTGACTCTTTTATCTTTAGTGTGGGCGGATACATAGAAATTGTAACTGATACATTTTCTTTCTGAATTTGCTCCAAAATTTGTTTTTCTGTCTTTGGCAAAAGCAGTCCATTTGTCACCAGTTCAATGTCTGTATCAGGAAAAATATCTCTTGCAATCGATAAATACTTACACAAATTATCTGCCAGAAAAGGTTCCCCCCCTAAAAGGCGCAAACGCACTAATTGCCCTGCTCTGCTGATTTGAACCAAATCCTTCTGGTATTGCTCTATTGGATACACATCTTCTTTAGAATACAGACTTGAGAAATGGCTGCACCCCCGACAGTTCAAGTTACATCCATCTACAATATTCAATTCCAATCTCGGAATAACATCAATATCTTTTCCCTCTTTTCTGACCCAGACAATCTCACCCTCTATTCCTTTTATGACATCCATCATAAAATTTTCTGCCATTATCCTTGGCTTCAAAATACCAATATTTTTAACTACACATGTTTTCAACTGTGTTAACACAGATAAAATATTATAGGAGTTCTTTTGTGCAAGTAAAATACATTCTGTTTTGTCTTGAAAGTCTTTTTGAAACTTCTCATATGAAATTACAGGAATCCCTTCATCTGATGCTTTTTCCCTGGCATTATTGTCTACAAATGTTTGAACTCTATATTTACATTCATTGCATATTTCTAATGCATACTTTCCCAGTTGTCCTACACCCCAAATTGCTACATTCATTATTCCCACCTCTATATGCCCAAACACATTTCAGACCGCTTTGTTTCGTAGAGCAACAGCATCTTTTTAATCCCTTCAGAAACTGTGACATATTCTTTCTCTCCAAAAACTTTTTTATATAAATCAATATTCAACACATTTCTTTTCAAGTCGCTCTCTCTGACAGCACAATACTCAACATCCAATCTCTTATTTAGATAATATTCAATAATATGAACTATTTCATTCAGTGTAGTCCCCTTTCCTGTTCCAAGATTAAACAACCTCTCTTTTCCTGCATACTGACAAATATTTAATATTCCTTGAACAGCGTCATCTATATAAATATAATCCCTCACAGATGTCCCATCTCCAAATATTACAATTTTTTCCCCGTTCACTGCCTTATATACGAAATTGGTAATCGCCCCCAAGCCTGATTCTGGATTCTGAAAAGGGCCATATGGATTAGATAACCTTATAATATTATAATCCAATCCTGATTTTAATCCATATAGATAAATATACTTTTCTATCATCAGTTTATGGATGCCATAGGAACAAATGGGGGTTGTGCTATCTTCCTCGCAGGACAATAAATTTTGTGTATTCCCATACACCGTACCTCCAGAAGAAATGAATACAAACTTCTTTACTTTATTTTTTACACAGATATCCAACAGCTGAATCGTCGGTATTACATTCTCTTCGATTTCCTGTACATACCCGTTTTTCAGCGCTGTAGATGGTTTTGTCGTGCTTATTAAATGTAAAACTATATCTACCCTGTCAAATATGCAACTAAAATCGTCTATGTTCTGAATATCTCCCTGTATCCACTCAATCCTTGCTGACCATCTCTCTTCAATAAACTTTTTATCTAAAACTCTGTCAAATAAAACTAAGGTATCTTTTGAGTCTCTTAATATTCTGTCAATAATACTTTTCCCCAAAAAACCAGATGCTCCCAATATCAAATATTTCATTTTTGCCATCCATTCCTTATAGAATTTTCTTCAGGCATTTTCTCACAGTTTCTATTTCATCTAAATCTATTCCTTTAATTTTTTCATCCGGAACTCCCTTGCTGACCAGACTTCTCCTAATTTCATCTGCTATATCCTGAAGCAATACAGCTATCACAATATAATCATACTCACTACTTTCTAAATCCTCTATTTTTTGTCCTTTTTCGCCACTGTCCACCCATGCAACAATGGAATATTGTTTATTGCTTCGTATGTAATTCACCAATATTTTTCCATATCTTCCTGTGCCATAAACGACTATCCTGTCTCCCTTTCTCACTCCTGAATAAGGGAAAAGCCCCTCGGTCAGCTGCAGCACTCCAAACTCTTTCAGCATCATAAAGTAAAGCATCATATAATCTAACTGCCAAAGCAAATTTTCCTTATGTATACCATATTCACAAAAGCGTTTTGTTAAGAATTGGTAGACTATTTTAAATCTCCATAAATCGTCTCCGTCATTAATGTCCATCAGAGAGCCTTTACGAATTCGATAGTGATACAGGCAATCAGAACTCACAACCACTTTTTCAGCATCCAACATTGTTGGATAAAAGCATGCAGCATCTTCCCCTAAACGGGCGACCTCTGGGACCTGTATTTGATTTTTAAGTAACAGTTCTCGTTTATACAATGCTTTATATATATTAGGCTGTATCCCTCTTTCATAAAACTTTCCTGTATACATCATTTGCGGATATATCTTATCCTCCAAGTCTTTTTTCGAATAAAACCCTTCCGCCGCCTTACTCCGTTCACAGCTTGAATGATCTCCGTAATCCCTCACAACCCCTGAAACTATAATATCCGCATCCTGAATCTGACTTATAAGTCTTTCGTACATATCCGTTTCAATCCAATCATCTCCATCCACATATGTAGCGTAATCCCCTGTGGCGGTCTGCAGACCAGCTTTTCGAGAAGAAACTAGCCCTCCATTTTTCTTGTGTATCACTTTCACTCTTTTATCTTTTCTCATATACTCATCACAAATCTGCCCGGACTTATCCGTTGATTCGTCATCGACTAATATAATCTCCAAGAACTTGTATGTCTGGTTAGTTATGCTCTCGATACATTGCCTTATATATTTTTCTTCATTATATACCGGAACAATAACAGATATAATCGGTTTTAAATCATTACACACTGAACCATTCTCCTCAGCCTATGTACTAATCAAGCAACGACGTACTTTCTGCATTCAATCAAAAACTCATTTCCATCTCTCAGAGCAATCTTCCTCTGCTTTACAAATATTTATTTATAAATTCCTGTACATCTTCAAAAAAGTCATTATATCTTTCCCTGATTTGCTCATCCGGCCAATCCCACCACGCAATCGCATTCAGCTTATCAATCTGCTCCTGCGAATACCTATACCTGATAATTCTGGCTGGTACTCCAGCAACAATAGCATAATCCGGCACATCCTTCGTAATCACAGCTCCTGCTCCTGCAATGACACCATTTCCAATTTTTGCGCCATTGGTGATAATAACGTTTTTTCCTAACCAGACATCATTTCCTATCACTACTTTTCTTCCCTTATGCACATTTCCTATTGGTTCTACATTTTGAAAAAACCAGTCGTATTTTCTGGTATCTTCATCTCTTCTATAGCTTTTATATTTCCCCTTATCATATATATCATTTTCCCCTCCCCAATACAAAAAGGTATGGGTTGATATCAAATCTATCGGATGATTCCGAACCACATCCGTTCCAGGTGCAAAACTGCAAAACGCCCCTACCTTTTCCACCAGTTCATGATTGCACAATGGGCCATAACTATACTTCCCTCTTATGGTATACACTATCGGCTCAGCCTTTTTTACACCTGTCTTCACATCCCGGAACATATCGACTATATATTCTTCCTTTACATATCGGCTGGCAGCGGTGCGGATTTCCTGATATATCTCCATGTTATCACTTGTAATTAATAATCTCGCTTTACCCCCCCCAAGCAATCTGTTGTAGGAATTCTAAGTTTTTAATATTTCTATTATATAAAGATAACCTATTATCAACGATAAGCTTCTCCTGTATACCATAGCATTCATTCAGTATCTGCTTAGTCAGCAGCCCTCTCTCCCCAAAAGGATAAAGAACAAATTCATTACACCCCTGTTCCAGCTGCTGTTCAATGCATATCCGTATCTTTTTATAGTAATCCATCTTGCGCACTCTCCAAGAGCCATAATATAAATGGACCAACTCCAAAGCCGTTATTATACTTGCCTTCAGCCCTGCATCATAACGGCTTTCCAAATCCTCTCCGCCACCCGCTCACTGGCATGCCCATCCTCCAACACTCCATGCTCCTCCAGGAAATCCCCAATCCCCTTCCGGTACGCCTCCTCCGAAAACCCCAAAATATCCTCCCGCAGCCTCTCATTACTCTCCGCCACAGGAAAAGGAAGCTTGTGCATATCCCACATCAGTTCCCCCCGCTCCTCCACATACTCCTTCAAATCATCCGCATAAAGGAAAACCGGCAGGTACATATTAATAGCATCAAAGGCCGAACTGGAATAATCTGTGATGAACACATCCGCGGCAGCCAACACTTCATTCATGTCGTCCGCCTGGCTCACGTCCACCATATGCTCCACCCTGTTCTTCAGCGGCACTCCCTCCAGCTGAGCCGCCAGCTGAGGATGCAGGCGCAGCATCACATACCACTCTCCTCCAAAGCGCTTCCGCAGCGCTTCCGTCAAGGAAGCAAAATCCAACGTAGGCTCTTCCACATACACCTGCCGCTTTCCCCTCTGGCTCCCTCCCCGGAACGTGGGAGCGAACATGACAATCTTTGCATCCCCAGGGATATGGTACCGTTCCCTAATCTCTTTATATTTCTGTTCCCGCCCGCTCACCAGCACATCGCATCTGGGCGAGCCTGTCTTCCAAATCTCTCCATCATACAGCAACATCTCCGGATAGAGCCTGGTACACCATTCGGAATTGGACAGGACATAATCCGCAAGCTTTGAATCGTATTCGCTGACCAGGTACGCAATCTTCGGGAACCGATCTCCCCGGAACTTCCCTACAGCCTTGAATTCCAGCGCCGCATGCCAGGTCTGGAAGTACATCTGGTTCTTTCGCTTTGCCGTTCCATAGGCTTTTCTGCTGTTGTCCACCCACACCTTAGCCGTTGCCAGATGGTAGGCCCGGCGCCAGAAAGTGTTCCTCACCTTTTGGATGCCTTCCGGGAATTGCCGGGACATATTGTTCACCAGCCAGACCATCTCATAGGCCTCCTGCCTTTTCAGCAGGGCCTCCGCGATATACCTTGGGTTGCAGCAATATCCCCCATCCCCCTCGAAGGCCGTAAAGACGATCTTGTTCCTCCTTACCGGAAAAATCCACAAAAGGTGATATACCATGGAAAGGACCGCTGCTTTCCGCTTCCTTTTTCGAATATAGGCTTTCTCCGACCTGCCGCTCATAGTTTTCCAAATTCCTCTTCCGCTATTTTCACCAGCTCCTCGGATATCCCCGCAGCCGCTTTCTCATAGTCCTCCTGAAAGTCCACTTCCGCCCAGAAAGCACCTTTCGTGGGCAGAATCTTCAAATCATACCCTCCCAGCTCAACCAGCTCCTGAATGGCTGCCTCAAAATAGGAATTGAAGCGTTTCTCCTTCAGCACCTTCCGGGCAGCCTTCCTTAAATCATCCAGAATATTTCTGCCAATCTTGGCAATACCGATGAATTCCCCCTCTCCCACATCGCAGGGAATCTGTTTGCTGATTTCCACCAGCCTTCCGTTTTCCGTGCGGACCTTCATAGCTTCTTCATCGCAGGGTTTATGGTCAACCGGAAGCACCATATCCCCCTCTTCACGCAGCATCTCCCGGAAAATTTCCGGTGCGCAGAGGGTGTCTGCATGCATGTATACCGTGTCTTCCATCAGGTATTCCTGAGCCATATAAAAAGACCCCAACACATTCACCATCTCATAAAACGGGTTGAAGACACAGCGCACGCCCTCTGTCCCTCTAGCCAATTCTTCAAAATCCTCACTCCGGTATCCGGTCACCAGGATGATGTCCTTAATCCCACAGGAATGGAGCAGCGCAATATTATATTCGATAAGTTTGATTCCCTTAATTTCCAGAAAGGCCTTTGGCATGTCTGCGGTCAACCCGCCCAGCCTGCTGCCCTTTCCCGCTGCCATGATAATCGCCTGCATGTTCCAAACATCCCTTTCTGCCTGTCTGCGGCAGGTCTTCTTCGCTTTCCATTCACAGCATGGCTTGACATGACCTGCCCCTTTATCAAAAATCTACATCGAATCCTCATAAATCATTCTGACTGCATGAGGTATTTCCGCCAATCTGTCATTCTTCAGGTTGCCTGTTACCTGGAAGCACAATTCCTCTGCCATATCCATTGTAATGCCTAAATCCCTCAATGCATATCTACAGTCTATTTTTCTTAAAAACAGCTCCACTTCCCGTTGTGCCTGTTGTCCGTCTTCCGGGCGGTTCCCGGTAAGCCACTGCACGATATCCCTGACCTTCTCCTGGTTTACGTCATATTCATATCGAATCCATGCCGGATACAGCGCAAGGAGCCCCGCCGCATGGCTCGTATCCGTAGCTGCTCCAACGGGATACTGCATCCTGTGAGGCAGGCATGTGCCTACATTTGCAAGGTTCATGCCCATCAGCATGCTCGCGAAGCACATCTTCTCCCTGGCTTCCGGATGTGCCGGTTGGTTCCATAATATCGGCAGACATTCCCCTGCAATCCGTATCGCCTTTTCCGAAAGCATCTCGGAGAATGGGTTCGCCTTTACTGCCAGGTAGCTTTCCGCCCCATGGGCAAGGACATCGAAGCCTGTCTCCATCGTAGTCTTCCGGGGCATTGTCCATGTATACCTTACATCCACGATGGCCACTTGGGGCAACAGGCTCTTTCCCCGTATTCCCGCTTTTATATGATGGACCGGACTGGAAAGGATTGCCGCCCTGCTCAGTTCGCTTCCGGAGCCTGCCGTGGTGGGAATCGCTATCATGGGCAATACATTCTGTGAGGGTTCCTTTCCGTTCAGCAGATATTCCCCGACATCTTCCTTGGTAGGAATTCCCAAGGCAACCGCCTTTGCCGCATCCAAGGCGCTGCCGCCGCCAAAGCCGATTATGGTATCAATTCGGTTTTCTTTTCCGATGCGGATTGCTTCCCGAACCTCCTCCAGTCTGGGATTTTGGCTTACTTTATCAAAGATGGTAACCTTACCGGTATTCTCCAGGCAGCTGACCAGCCGGGCGAGATGGCCATGTGATATCAGCGACCTGCCTGTGGTGACAATCAGCAGGTTTCCCGCAAGCCGGCTCCGCTCCTGCTCCAGAGCCTGTCTTGTTATATCGGTTCCAAAATATATCTTTGTAGTCAACTGGAAGCTAAATGTCTGCATCTCTTCACCAATATCCTGCCTTGCTCATTCTATGGCCCAAAGCATTCATAGATTCTCAATCTGTACCTCTCTGTCAGTCCTTATTTTCTGCAGGATGTCCTTCCTGCGCTGGAACAAATCTTTCAATGTAACATAGGTATCCCGATAAAGCTCATACATATAGTTATATTTTCGATGATTTTCCAAATCAGGTTTTATAATCATACGAATCTTCGCAAACTGCTCTGCCGTCCGCTTCATGTCAGGGTAAACGCCCTGGCTCAGCAGGACAATCATCGCGGCGCCGGAAGCGGTGGTCTCAAACTCGGACAGCACATGGACATCCCTGCCCAGGATATCCGCCTTTATCTTGGAAATGAGGTTGATTCTCGCAAGTCCGCCGGACAGCCGCACAGACCGCACCTCCACACCGGCTCTCTGAATCGCCTCGATGATATCCAAATCGATGAATCCCGTACTCTCAAATACCGCCCGGGTCATATCCTTTCGTGTATGCATCCGCTCCAGGCCTAAGAATACCCCTCTGGCGTTGTCGTCCCAGATGGGCACCCTCTCCCCCAGAAGGTAGGGCAAAAAGATAAGCCCTCTGGCTCCCGGTTCCGACTCCGCGGCATCCTTCTCCATGATTTCATATGGGTACTCTTCCTTCTGATAATAGCATTGCTTTACCCACTCAATCAATCCGCCGCCCAGGTTATTGGAGCCCCCAACGATTCGGTTCTCTCCTAAATCAAAAGGGATGTCATAAATGCCGTTAGCCGCCGCTTCCGCTTTTTTTCTGGTAAAAGCACGGAAAACCGTCACCGTGCCCGACACATCGCTGGCTTCCCCTTCCTCTGTCACTCCGCTTCCGATAAAGGAGCATATGGCGTCATAAGAAGTAAGGACGACCTGCACATCCGGGTTGATTCCGATTTCTTCCGCCAGCGGCTTACGCATGGTTCCTACTCGTTCTCCGATATCGGCTACTCCGGGAAGCTTCTCTGATGGAATCCGCAATGCCTGCAGCAATGCCTCCGGGTAGCTCTTACGGATAGGGTCATAATGATATTTCAGGGCATTCAGGCAATCCGTCACAAAAACACCGCTGATAAAATGAATCAGATAATCGTTTGGCGTCAGGAAGTAATCGCTTTCAGAGAACACCTCCGGTTGGTTTTCCTTTACCCACAGAATCTTGGGGAGCATCAGGCTTGCGGAGCTGTCCAGTCCTGTCTCCTCCCGAATCCGGGTAAATTCCGGCACCGCAGCAATCCGTTCTGCCTGCTGTCCGGCGCGCTTGTCGGAGATCATAAGCGCTCTCCCTATACTCCTGCCGTCCTTCGTCGCACAGACCAGACAGGAGGCCGAGGCGGTGGCTGTGATAAAGTCAATCCGGGGATGCCCGGCATCCCACAGGGCCTTTGTCATGACCTGCTTCGCCTTCCTGATCCATTCCTCCGGACTCTGCTCTACCTGTTTATCATTAATGGCCGTGTTGATGGCCTGCGCCGCGCTGCCCAGCTTCAGGCCGTTTTGGTCGAATATAATGCAGCGGATGCTTTTCAGGCCCATGTTTATGACCATTACGTTGCTCATATGGAGTTTTCCCGTCCTATCCGTTTATAAAATATAATATATATACTATATCCTGTTTTAAAACATTTTGCAAGCGATACTTCTGCGGTTATTCTACAGTTATGCAGTCCACTGCTGCCAAAGAAAGTATAACACTATTCTTATATCGGCATATTCTCTTTGGACTTTACCTGTGCATTAAAGTTCCCGGTACTCAGAATCGTTGAAATTTGCAAAACCAATCGTAACTTTTTATAAGTGAAAGGGTTCCGTTTATTTCCGCACAAATATCACTTTTTTCTTGTACTTCCAAAGCACCTATGGTAAAATAATCACATCCTGATAGGTGGACATGCATAGCCTTGCAATAATCTGCATATAATAGGCTAACTCAAGTAATTGTAACATTTTTAGACAATATTGTATGTTAGCTTATCAGTTCATCCCGCCTTCTGTTCCTTATAGGTTGTCACGAATCACAATTCAGATGTTTATAAACACATAATACCAGAATCCTATGCATTCTGGCATTATTTAAAATTCGGCTTGTCCGAATTAGGGGGATTTATATGTATACTGATATCTTTTTCAAATATACTAAAGTGGCCGATCAGCCAGAATTTTTCGCTTCTGGTTCAGTAGTGACGGCAATACGCCAAATAACAGCTTCATCCTTTCTGCCAGTGAACAGCCCTATTATGGTGCTTTCAGAGAGCCTGCTATCAATATATCTTCCGACAATCTCACTTTACTGTTGAAGCTGGCTGACAAGTTTTCTGATTGGAGCGATCTTTTTCCGGCTAATTCTGATGAAAAAGCTTTTTTATGCCAAAATAACAGAAACACAGAAGAAATAATTCACGATTACATTGAAACCCTGCTTTCCATATTTAGCGGGGCATCAGCTTCCCAGCATGCTTCTCTGCCTCTGTTTAAGGGCTATTGCCGAATATTGGAAGAGCTGCTTTTCCTGAATTCTGTGCGGAAAAAATACGAAAATCAATATTCTCTGTCCCCTGCCCACCCCATGGTGCTGATGCAGCATTATGTGGGGACACTGGCCAGAAAAGATGTAGATCTCTATCTGGACAGCAAAGATATCATGGAGAACACCGAACTCCACACAGCAGGAGTCAAAGAACTTATCCTCCACTCTCTTTTTGATGCCCAGGACAGAAACCGACGCCAATTTCAACTAATGCGTCCGAACCAGACATATGAGGCAGCACCGGAACCATCTGTCGGCTCATCCCAAACAGGACTATACAAAGCGGTTCCATTCAGCAACAGGAAAAACAATACTGAGATTCCCGCAATACGGCTGTATGAAAAAATCGAAAACTATGTGGCCTCCCTTGCAGATAGCAGGAAGACATTATCAGAACTTAAAATTGCATGCTTTGGCCACTTGACTGATACAGATACTTTACAAACCCTTTGCAGGAAAAATGATCTTTGTCCCAAGATGAACCTGACCTGCTTTGAACAGGATACAGTCTTTGGCGAATATGTGTTTAAAGCAGCAAGGGAATCCTGTTCAGATGGTTTCACAGAAACTTATGATCTGCTGCACAACGGTGACCTGGAGTCCCTGTTCCGAACCTATCATATTGTCATATTTCTGGATTTGAACTGCTTTTATCGGCAGTTTCAGGGTGCAAAAACGATCGAGGAAAAGAGCGCCCTGCGAAACTGTCAATGGTATTGGGAACGAACCGAGGAATTACCCAACTTGAAATTCAAATCCAAAGCGGCCTATTATACGGCGATTTATGACTATATTGGCATGTGGCTGAATTCCTATCGAAACGCACTCAGCGGCAGATTTGAATTTGATGAGCGTCTTTTCCACGCTCTGGATATGGCATACAAAGGCGATGCGCACGTCTATCTGTATTTAAGCCATAGCGATGAAATTGCAGATACAAAATTACGGAATTACAACATGTGTAATGATGAATATTACGACGGAAAGGAGTTAATCGTATACAAATTTATTTCTGAGAGCACTGCTGACCCAACGCTATATTATAAACCCTTTGCAGACTCTCAAAAGAATACCCTGCAACCGGAAGTTACAATAAGTCTATGGAAAATAGTAAAAAGTATCGGCAATTCCTTCTACCAAATGTTAATTGATAAATCACAGAAAAACGGTATCAACTTGGAAATAAATGATCTTATGGATACTGTCTGTGTTTTAACCTGTTCCGAAATAATAAACAATACCGAAGCAGTGATATCTTATTCTCTCCAAAGCCGCAAAGCCAATGCTCCCGGCTATAAGGAAATACTAAACGAGACCATAAGAGTAATTTTGGAGCAGGCTTTTGGCAGGAAACCGTTGGTTTGTATGCGCAGATATTTCAAGAACCTTATTGTACACTATATCGTGTCCAATTCGGAAAGCATCAGCGATTTACTGTTTGCCCATTTACTGTCTGCAAATCAAATCACCAAAATAACGCTTGTACCAAAGGGCTGGGGTTCCCCTAATGAGAATTTCCAGGGAACTTCATTCAGGGAAAATATAGACTTCAAAGCCAGAAACATAGTATATTCACTTATTGACAGACTGGCAGATTTAAGACTCAGAGTCATAGAGAACCGAACAGACTATTTTGTTGATGGTATCAGGCAAAGCTACTGCCCTGATATGAACGAATCTACGTTCCGCAGCATAATGACCAATATCAATCACTGTTGTGAAAAATGGGGGTACACTGACAGCAGGCTCTATATGAACAGTAAAATAGAATAACAATTCAATTCTTTGCTGCTGCCCAATATCTCCTTATAGTACAATCTACTCTGGGACTAACCGAGAGTTTCATATTTTCCCGGAAAAGCTTGCAGATGCTTTTATAGATTTCATTAGGCATTGCATCTAACTCAAGCGAGGTATCCGGAGCAAAAACAGCTTGCAGAGCTGCCCATTCCACTACATTTACAAAGCTTGTGTCTGCCAAGTCCTCATCCTCCACCCTTATATAGGGAACATCAGGCAAGCGGATCATGGCGGCACGATCAATCAGCCTGGGAGAAAGGCGTTCTGTCGTATCGTCATTGTTGATTGTCGCCATAAAACGTAGCGTGGGTGGTATTTTAAGTTGGATATTATTTCCAAGAGTGATTTTACTAAAACGGGAATCACTATCGCAAATGTTCATAAAATCTGCCCAATAATATTCAATTGGGCTTAAATTGGCTTCGTCTAATAGAACCCCTCTCCGTATGTACTCCATTATATACTTATATTTGTGCATTCAAAGTACCCAAAATACGAATAACATGTAGTTATATCCGTATTTCATTTATTTTCTTTTTCGATTATATGTCCGTTTTCATACTATAATAACGCTGATAATACCCCCGAATCCTCTCCCTGTCCTCCTTTCCATGTCTCAGAAAATTCTCCATCATGACCGGAATGGAACTGCCCTCAGATATCCGCCCCGTATACCCATATCTGACCTGCGCATTCCTCCATATCACATCCTGCTGCCGCCTCACCACCTCAATATCCAGCCTGCAGGGAACCCTACGGAGCAGGTTCAGCTTCCGGTCCAACAACAGGAAGGTGCCTTCGTAGTATTCATAGGTCAAAATCAGACCGCTGTCCAGCTGTTTCACAAATTCATAGCCGCAGCCCAGTTTCTTCCGGTACTCCGACGGGCAGTCCCGGAGGCCGCATGGAATCCCCTGGGTGACTTTCCTTATTTGCCCCTCCCCGAGCAGGGGCGCAGCACTGTCCTGTCCTTCCATGACAGCCTTAGCCGCCTCCTTCAGACTCACAGCCATGCGTTCTTCCCGGTGGTCCGCCCCAGTGCCTGCTTCCTTAATCTCCAGTCCTCCTGCCGCAGGCTCTGTCTCCCATCGAATTACCTCCGCACTGGCTTCCCTGGAAATCATCAGCCGCCGAGCTGTCTCCACACTAGCCTCCTTAGGAATCACCAGCACATGGTCCGTCTCCCGTTGGGGAAAAGCCGCCACAGCCTCCCCCAGATCCACCGCAAACAAATACGGCGCAAGCCTGCTTTCCCTGTTTGGATTCTCCGCCACATAAACGACACGCCCTTCTCCCGAGGCGCAGTTCCACAGGACAACCTCATCCCCCAGATAAGGGAGCAGCCACACCCAGTCCCCGTCTTTCGCCATATGGACAAAGCGCATTCCCGACAGATTCATGGATTTCAGCTGCCAGGTATCGGTCTCCATATCAAACTCCATCCAGATATCCCCCTGGGATGAAGCCATATAAAGCATCCGTCCCTCCTGTACTACCGACCAGGAGAAGTAGGGTTCCTTAGCGTACTCCGCGGCCACCATGGATTCCATTTTCCTGACCCATCCGTCGATGACCGTGATCTCCTCAGTCTCGGTATCATACTTAATGACCCCAGGGTAAACCGAAGGCGCCATATACAGGTACTTCCCATGGAAAAATGCCCCCGACACCGGGCCGGCAACCGCATTGGGGAGGTAGGTCTTGCCAAAATACCCGGTCTCCATGTTATATTTCCAGATTCCGTCCGAGGCGCATGGTATAAGGTACAGGCAATTCCCCAACCTCTTGACAAACATGTAATTCAGCCCGCCCGCGATCTCATCCGGCACCTCTGCCAGAACTTCCACTTTAGGACCGGACAGATGTTTTTTCCCTTTCTTTTTCCCAGATGCCGTCTTTCCCTTTGCTGCTGACACTCCTCTCGCAGATGTCGCTGCTGTCTTTACGGTAGAGCCTACAGCTCCCGCAATTACCTTTGCTGCCGACGTTCCTCCTGCGGACTCCGCAATTACCCTGGCATTCTTGCCGCCTGCTGCCTGCATATCCGTCCTTGCCTGCATACCTGCCCCCGGCTCTGCCGCCCCCGGAATCACCATCCTGCAGATCAGCCTTGTCCCACTGGGCACGAACAGCAGCTCTATCTCACCGTCCTCCTCTGTCACCGCCGCATCCCAGATGGCAGGGGTACAGCGCTCCTCCCTGGTCGGCAGTGTCTGACCCTGGCGCTGCACGAAATCCACCTGCAGGATATACTTCCCCTGAAGAGAAAAAAGCAGGTTCATCGGATGGTTTCTGCTCATAATTCCGTCGGCTTTCACTGCCGCCTCATACAGTTCTCCGGATTCGTCATAGATACCGATCCGGTTCTTCCTGAAATCACTGACTAACTGCTCATACCCCTTCCAGATTTTCTCCTCCAGGGTCTGGCGTCTGGCCCTGATATCTTCATCCGGCCGGAAAATCAGCTGGATATCAGGGATCTTTTTTACATAGTCGAAGATTTCCCGCATTTTCCGGAGCTGTTTTTCCGTACCATAATATAAATCGTTGTAAGAAACGCAATACAATAGTTTTAGTTTCCCCGGACTGTCCTGCCCCTTTCCGTTCTTATCAGAACCGGCAAGCCTGCCCGCCAGATGATCCAGATACGCCGGAAGTCCTGATTCAGCCACTTCCACCTTGCCATCATACTTCACATCCAGAGAAAAACGCGAACTCTCATGGGGCACATAGATGGCATCCACGTAGTCATATGCTTTGCAGTTTGCATAATCATCAGGAAGCAGCTCCATAAAATGAGATACATAAATCAGCTTCTTTGTATGCTGCTTCAGGCTGGAAGCATAGTATTTCAGTTCCACCGTATCTGCCAGGCTGCCGTTTTCATAGGGATTATGAATATAAATCCGCTCAAAACCCTGTTCCAGGGAAAAATTCTGCCAGTCCACCATTTGAGCCCCTTCCGGCAGCACAGGCGCAAGCTTCTCCGGGTGGAAATGCACCTTCCCAAAATTCGCCTTATATGTGATATCATCCCGCTCGTACCGGGGAATAGGCATCACATAGCATATGGTATCCTCCCGGCGGCATTCCTGACGGCAGTATCCGTCAAAACATCCCCACCATTCCGTCCGATATACGATAAATAACACTTTCTTCTCTGCCATATCTGCTCCCTGTTTTCCCTTTCACGGCCTGCAGCACTCATTTTCCTAATGCCGTCCTTCACGGCCTGCAGCGCTTTCTTTCCCAATTCCGCCCTTCACGGCCTGCAGCGATTTCTTTCCTAATTCTGTCCTTCACGGCCTGCAGCGCTTTCTTTCCCAATTCCGCCCTTCACGGCCTGCAGCGATTTCTTCCCTGACGCTGTCCTTCACGGCCTGCAGCACCCTCTTCCCGCAGCTCCCGTCCAGATTCGCCAGCCATGTGGCATATGCTTCCGGGGAGCCGGTTAATTCACTGTCCTCTGCTGTCTGGAGAAAGCGGAAAAAATCATCCACTGTATTTTTATCATTCTCGTTCCACACATGGCTTCTGTTTCCACGCTTGAACTTTTCCGCCCGGATAAGGGAAACACATTCCTCATCCGCATCCAACATGAAAGGCTCCTGGGTCTCCCTCCCGGAAGCAGCGTCTCCCGCAAATACCTTCCGCATCCTTCCGTTTCCGGTATGGTAAATAAATACGCCTTCCGCATTCTCAGGATAAACCCAGAGTTCCTCCCCATTTACTTCCATACCACTATATGCCCTGCCCCACACCACATCCCTGCCCGGGATCCTGAACAGGAGCCTGAACTTTTCAGTTCCGGTCTCTCTCTCCACGAGCCATCCCGACTCGTCCAACACATAATATTCCCGGTTTCCCATACGGCCCCATGCGCTTGTCAGTATCCGGTCTCCTCCGCTGTGCTGATTCCTATTTCCATAACGCTGATCCCTATTTACAGACTGTCGTTCCGCCTCTCCGGAGGGCAGACTCGCGCTTCCGGGAAATCGGTTCGTGCCTCCGGAAAACTGGTCCGCCCCTGTGGAAAACTGGTCCGCTCCTGCAGAAAACCGGTCCGCTCCTGCAGAAAACCGGTTCGCTCCTGCAGAAAACTGGTTCGCTCCTGCAGAAAACTGGTTCGCTCCTGCAAAAGAGCCTCCATAACAGGCATTCCGCGCTGCCGCCCTGCCGTCCGGCACCTGCAGATTAATATAGAAGCGGGGCTTTCCCGCAATGCCAAACATATGGATCACAGAGGAAGCTGTCTCGCCCAGGTAAGCATCGCAAAGCGCCACCGTCACGCCTACATCCGGATTGTGATCCAACACACCGATTTTTTCTCCCAGGAATTTCTCCTCCAGGCGGTGCAGCCTGTCAGCATACTCTTCCCCCATTGTCTGTGCCGACGCGGCCAATAGCGGGTGCGGCCTCCAGACTAAGGTAATCCCTTTTCTCTCTTTCGCCAGATCAAACAGGTATTCTATTTTGTCCAGAAAGCGCTCCCTCTGCTTCATCAGCAGGGATATACTGGTATTCAGCATCACTGTCCTGTCACTGCCAAAATCTTCCCCGTTTTTCAGCTGTGCCTTCCATTCTTCCGGGATAGGTGGTTTCTCCTTTTCCAGCCTCAGCACTCTGTCCGCAATGGGGCTTCCAAAGGGCAGAAACTTCTCTCTGGGCAGGTTTGACGAGAAGGAAGCTATTGTCCTCTCGCACTGTGTCACAATAAAATCCATATTTTCATAGGACGGAAAGTATCTGTGGGTCACAAATACGCCGTCTCCCGTTATATAATATGGGATATAAATCAGCCTGTCCGTTATCTTTTTCAGCTCAGAAGAATAATACTGGGGCAGAATACTGGTGACTATATTGCAGTCATCAAACGGATTGTGCACAAAGACAGCAGCCGGATGCAGTTCCTCCAATGGAAATGTATTGTAGTCCACCACCGGTACATAAGCCGGAAATCTGTCCCCCTCATAATGCCTGGCAGTCGCCTGTCCATCCTTAAGGTCAAAATAAGGAATGGGCATCACAAAGGGGACGCAGTCCGGAGCTTCACAGGCAGCCTGCCATACACTTTCCATACAGTCCCACATGGAGGCCTTGTAGGGCATAAACACCACAGCCATCTGCTCCGGAATCTGTTCCAGGGCATGCTCTGTTTCCCCCAGAAGTTTCCAGGCCTCCGCAGCAAGTCCCAGCTGCATCCCCGCATCCTGCGCCTGTGTAATCTGCCATACATACTCGCAGTATTTCTCCAACAGGCCTATTACATCCCTGGCTCCGGCTTGTTCCTCTGCGGGCAGACCGTCCGCCTTCAGACACTCCGCTTCAATCTTATTTCCAATGGCGACTGCCGCATCCTGCGCGTCCGCCAAAGCATTGACCAGTCCCGCCTGATTCCCGCCTTCCATGAGGGCTCTTATCTCCGCTCCCGCCGCAATCAGGGTGTGCAGTAATTCTTTTATCTGGCGTTTTACTAAATTCAACATTTCTTTCTCCCCGCCGCTTCCTTAACCAGTTATCTGCAGGCGCCTCCTGACCCGCATTATGACATGACGCCCATTCATTTCTCCAGGTATTCTTCCGGCACATTGGTAATGAAATCCGTAACCCCGGCCTCCTTCAGCTTCTCCAGATCGTATATAATGTACTGTTTCTCCTGGCCATAGAACGGCTCCCTGCTGTTCCATGCTCGCACTATGCCGCCCGGACGCCGGACCGGCATTTCTTCCACGGCTGTCCCATCCGCAGCCAGTTCATCTGCTGCTTCTGACCCTGTATTTTCCAATGCAGTTACCCTGCCGCTTTCAGACATCACTGTCCTGCCGGTTTCCAACATGCTTTCCACATTCGGATGCAGATCATCCGCCCCGGTTTCCGGAGCCAGGCGCAGGCATTCCGCTATATCACTATGCAGGATTCCCGTGCGCACCCTGCCGTCAAGCTCCCTCAGACGGCGGACAGACTCCCCATTAAAAGAGGAATATACCACGTAATCTTCCATGCCGTATTCCGCCGCCAGGGAAAGGATTTTTTCCTCCATGCCCTCATAGGGAATGTTGCTGTTCTTCAGTTCGATATTGATCCGAATCCCCCGCTCCAAAGCATATGGTTTTATCAATTCCAGGACTTCCCTCATGGAAGGAATACTGACCAGTCGCTGTAATAATTCCCCTTTTCCCGATTCCAACTGCCCCAGCTCCCGCCGCCAGTCCTTAAACCGCATCTGCTGCAGCTCCATTAACGTATAATCGCATACCTTTCCGCTGCCATCCATCAGGCGATCCAGTGTCTCGTCATGGAATACTACCACTTCCCCGTCCTTCGACAACTGGATATCCAATTCCACTCCTGCCAGATCCGGCAGTTCACAGGCAGCTCTGAATGCGGCAAGCGTATTCTCCGGATACCGGTAACTGGCTCCCCTGTGCGCCCAGATGCGGATTCCCGCATTCCGGCTTCTCCGTCTGTCCTCTGCCCTCTGCCGGGTCCTGTCCGCCAGGAAACGCTCCACCACATCTGCCATGGCAATGGATTCTTCCTCCGTCAGCTTGAAGGCATGGCCGCTGCGCCCGTTAATCCTGGATATAAACTCTCCGATCTCATAGCGCAGGCCATCTCCCAGGAAATTGGGCGTATAAGTCTCTATTTTCGCCGGATCCTCATATCTGACCTGAAATTTCCTGGTCAGCCACCAGGGCGATTCCGCAAGGATATACCCTTTCGTGCCGGAAATCAGAAGCTGTCCCTCGGATTTAACCCCCAGGCCGGTCTTGGACGTAGCCATCCCCTCCGCATAGTCAAAATAAATCTTGGTATAGATGTCCACGCCGTTTTCCGCACGGATACTCCGAACCTTGATATCTTCATAATTCAGCCCCAGCAATTTCAAGATCGGCAGTACCGTGTAGCTGCCAAACTCCATAAAGGCTCCCCCATACCTGACGTCCACCATCTCCCGCAAGTGAGGCGGCGTAATCCTGGAAAAGCAGGCCTCCACATCCCGTATCTTTCCTATTTTGCCGCTTTGGGCAATGCTGATCATCTGGGCAAACCCCGGACAGAATGCCGTCTTGATCCCTTCCATCAATATCAAACGCTTCTGTCCCGCGATGGAAAACAATTCTTTCGCCTGGCCACGGGTAAGCGCCATTGGTTTCTCGCACAATACATGTTTTCCTGCAAGCAGCGCACGGCGGGAATAATCGTAATGGGTCTCATGGGGCGTGGCAATATAAATGGCATCCACGGCACCTAAAAAAGTCTCAAAAGCTCCGCTGTAACTCTCCAGGAAATATTTCTCCCCAAAAGACTCCGCGCTTTTCCTGTGGGGATTATACACACACTGGACATTCACACCGCTGACATACTTTGCCTCCGAAAGAAAGCGAGGCGCAATCCGTCCGCTTCCCACCACTCCCATACGGATAATGGGGAATTTTTCCTTACGCAGCATGGTGGAGGAAATATCCGGAGTCCTCTCCAGATAGACCACCTGGCAGTAATTTTTCAGGTAATCATATACCCCTTTCCAGTCCGACCCCAGAACGAAGATGTCCACGCCGTATTTTTGGACATCCTCTATCTTCTGCCCTTCATGATCCTCAATGATGATTTCATCCACCAGTCCGGTACGGCGGACATTCTCAATTCTCTCCAACAAAGAATCCACAATATTGAGTTTGCCTCGCTGCTCGTCATAGTGCTCCGTGGTAACGCCTACAATCAGATAGTCTCCCAATGTTTTGGCCCGTTTCAGTATATTATAGTGCCCTTCGTGGAACAAATCAAAACTACCATAGGTAATAACCTTTTTCATCGGCTTCTTCCTTTCCCTGTCTTTATCCGCCAAAACCTGCAAAACCATCCTGTCCGTACCGGCAGATACCACTTCCGGATTACCATCCATAGAGATCATTTGTGAATTTCTGCCTATAGAAACCTTTCCATCCCGTGCTTCCTTACAAAAAACCTGACGGTCTTCCCCTGCCCCAAACCGTGTAAAATCCAATGTCCCGTTCTTTATGGACATGGTAAGCACATCCCATAAATCCTGGGAAACTTCACCTAAAACTCTACATTCGGCCACTGCGCCTTCCGGTTTCTTATCCGGAAAATACTCGCATTTATTACAGCCAATGGAGATGATGGGAAAACCTTCCTCATAATCAATCTGGTCTGCATGGTTATGCCCGTGGATATATCCCAGCAGATGTCCCGTATGCCCGGCTATTCCAACAGAGACTCCTTCCATCCTTCCGGCATCCTTAGATGCCGTTCCCGCATCATCGGCCTCCCCGCTGCGGGCCTGGTACTCTCTGAGGATCCGAAGCAGGCGGCGGCTCCCCCGGATTTCCCTGCTCCAATAATGAAGTCTGGGCGTAGGCGGCACATGGCTGAATACCAGGACATACCAGTCCGGATCCGTATCAGCCAGCAGTCCTTCCAACCAGTCCAGTTCTTCTTCGTGAAACCCATAACGGATTTCCTCCCCGGGATCAAAGGACTCCAAAAAAAACATCCGCAGGCACTGCTCCGGATAATCCTGGTAATAATAACACTTCTTCCTCTCTGGCAGGTACAGTTCCCTGACTTCATTCGGTGTGAAACGCTCCGGGTTATTCCTGAAATAGTTGGAATCATGGTTTCCGATTACATAATACAGAGGAATACCCAGACACCGGATATCATCCTGCATTGCCCTTACATAATCCCTGGTGATTTCCGCAGGCACCATCCCGTCAGTAGCATCCCCCAGATGGAGAAAGCCATTCAGTCCCACACCGCAGGCCTTCAGCGCCACCGCGGTTCTGTATAGATTTTCAACCGTCAGGCTCCATGTTCCGTTTACGGTATAATGGTTGTCCGTCAGCAGGATAAAATTCAAGGAATCCTGGCTCTGCTTCTCAGAAACAGAGCGGACCGTGGCGATGATTTCTGCTGTCAGCTCCCTTTCCCGCCGAGTCTCATCATATTGCAATCCGGCGGCAGGCAGGTTGAAACCTTCCTCTGTATCCACTTGTCCTGTCTGCGGCAGATGCAATGCGGTCTGCCGCTGTAAATATTCTCCTGTCCGCGGCGGCTGCAATACAGTCTGCCACTGTAAAATTTTCTCCAGGCTGAAAGAAGAGGTTCCAACTCCGTCTTCTGCCGTTTCCATGCCGCTGCCATTCTGGCAGTACACCCTTTTTATAACAACACGAAAATATATTCTCTCCGTAAATACATAATCTTCCTGTGAAAATTTCTCTTCAGAAAAGTCGTGACGATATTGCGTCCAATTCTCTTCCGGCTCGTAGTCATAGGTATAAATATATTTTACATCCGGCTGCGGAAGGTAAGTGCATACCGCATACATATAGCGGCAGTCCGACACATGCAGGACATCACCCGGCTGCGCCAGATAAAAATGCAGGGTACATGCCCTGTCTACACGTTTTTCGGCAGTCCCGCTTTCCTTATTGATCGTATATCCGTCCGTGGCTTTCCACTCCGGCTGCCTGTCATGCATCGTATCTCTCCCTCCGCTGCAGCTCCCATTTTTATGTTTTCTTATAACCATTGCATATATCGGCAGATATCCAAATTTTATTTTCAGTGTTATTAAATATAATATATATAATTAAAAACAAAAACAACCTTTCCCGGCCGATATGACGCAAATGATCACATCGGCCATAAGAAACGGACAGTTGACTTGTGTAAATACAGTTTTGTTTTGTGCGTCATCACTGAATGCCCATTTCACACCGGGCCTGCAGCTCTTCCAGATCTGCATCCCCCGGAAAAAAGGTTCGCAGCTGCCCGATTATTCCCAACGCGGCCTGAACTTGCCCTTGTTGTATCAGAAAGCGCACCTTTTCCTTCAGCTGAACCGCAAGAGTCTCAATTTCCTGAGATATTACAGCCTGTTCCGCCGCACTTTTCCCCGCCGCTCCGTCTGGCTTTTGCTCCGCTTCGCTTTCTCCTGCTCCGTCTGACTTCCGCTCCGCTTCGCTTTCTCCTGCTCCGTCTGACTTCCGCTCCGCTTTACTTTCTCCCGCCGCTCCGTCTGCCCTCCTCAGTTTCGGCTCTCCCGACATAACAATCCCAGACTGCTGCGGCACGCTGTCCTCCTGGTTGGTTCCATGCCCTTCCTCACCAGGCTCCGGCATCGTAAGGATTCCATATAACTGCCTGAGATGACCATAAATATCCGCCGTTTCTCTCCAATGGGAAGTCCCCTGATGTCCCTCCATATCTTTCCGGCTGTCCTGCATTGGCAGACTGTCCATCAGCCCTCGGAAATCCGCCTGCCACCTCACCCGTATACGCGGAATGGTCAGCGTATACCATACCTGCACCGCATCCAGCCACCACTCCAGGGTTCCCAGCCGCAGCAGGCCCTCCGCCCCCGCAGCATCATGGAGAAACAAGGCCGCGGCAAACCCCCATCCCAGTGCCTTCCGGTACTGGTAATTCTCAAAGCAGCTGTCCAGGACCACTGTCTCCTGCTTCAGCCATTCCTCCCTGTGTCCCTGGAAATAGGTCTGCCATTTCAGATACTTCTGCAGATATTTCCAGCAATCCCGATACTCCTCCAACAATCCGTTTGCAATCGCCAGGTCTCCGCATATGGATGCTTTCGCCAAATCAGAAATGTCCGCATGCTCCAGGTAGTCCGTGCCCACCTGAATCACCTCCAGGTTGCGCTTTCCCCGGAGACGCATCCTCACCGCCGCCGCATAAAGTCCGTCTATGTGTACGGCATTTTCCGGCCTGGAACGGTCACAGTTTGCAACCCCCAGATCCGCCATTCTGCAGGCCTCGTCCCACTCATCCATGGCGTAATACTCCGCCACAGCCTGCAGGTAATGCTTCATGCAGTGGGGATCTTCCTCTATGGCAGGCAGCAGTATGCCAAGATTCCTCCTCCGCTTCGCCATCTGCACCTCCGGATCCTCAGAGGCATAGCCGTAATGATGGGCATAATCTTCCAGATGCTTCTCCGGATCCAGGAGTGGCCAGAGGGACTCATGAATAGGATAAAAGAACCGAGTATCCGGCCGTCGCAGTGTCATCCGGGTCAAATGGATATCCCGCCACACAGTCCCCTCCATATTTACGTAATTTCGCACAATATAAGACGCAGACTGGTATTTTTTGTAATCCCCGCTCAAGAAAAATGCCTCGATGCCCGTGGTGTCCTCAAACCATTCATCATCATCCATGAACATGAACCACTGGCCCCTCGCCGCCCGCACCCCCACATTCCTGGCCGCTGCAAAGTCATTGCACCACTGAAATTTCAGGACCCTGTCCGCCTTCTCCTTCAGCCATCCCTGCATTTCCGCCGGACAGCCGGTATCCGTAAGGATCAGTTCGCAGGGAACAGTCTGGCGCAGGTGTTCCAGGGACGCGACACACTTCTCTATGGCTTCCCGACGGCCGGAAACCAGGATGGATATGGTCAGCATGATTCTTTTGGCCTGGTACTGGGACGCGAAATTCTGCCTCTGGAAACTGTTTCTGTTTGCATGATTATTGTAGTGACTTCCTTTATTTTTCCTGCTCAAAGCTTTCTTCTCCATTTATATGTCTTCATATATTTATATATTAATACGTTGGCAGCTCTCACTCCTGCTCCTGCAAAAGCGACGCCATATTGATGCTCAGGCTTCCATATATGCCCGCTGTGATATACAGGTTCATCTTAACCGCGTAATCCATCCGGCGGCTGCCCGGGGATACCACTTCGATTATAAAATCCGGCGCGCCTTCACAGCCGCGATCAGATAATTTGTCTCTGTCACATATAACACATATGTCAGGTTCTACCCATTTTTTATCGTCCGCCGTCAGATTTACCACGAAAGGCGCAAGCATAACTTCGCACCTGCCTCTCTGCAATTTCACATGGTTCATCAGGATATGATGAACAGCTTCCGCGCAAAAGTGATACTGTTTCCATTCTTTACAATAGTATAAGGCAGGACTCAGGGAAATGCAAGATTAAAAACTTTCCTACTATACTCCTACCCTCCCCTTTATTCAAAAAAGACAGGAAACCAGAAAGGGCGGACTATGTTAAGCTTTACATAATCCACCCTGTGTGTTTTCTCCTTTTCGTTCCTGTGGGATTCACCCTAAGTATGCAGTACCTGCCTCAACGCCCTGTACTGGTCTTAAAACAATTCATAACCATAAGTAGTTTCCCCTATAGAAAGAAACAAATAACTTTTATCATAACATTTTGCATATTTCTCAATTAAATCCGCGTGCGATACTATCATCTCCCCTATGTTAGACAAAAGAGCTTTACCGATTGCCGTAAGGTTATCAGCCTCATCATAATAAAGCCCGTCGTCATTCTGCTTAAAAAAGATCTCGTGAATAACATATCTGCCTTTATCAACACCATAAAAACTATTTTTAGCTTTTTCAAAATTATTTTTTATCTGTTCCTCTAACTTATTCGTACCAACAATAAGCTCAACATATTTCTCTAAATTTATACCTCCCCCTTTATTAGCCGGAACTTGAAAATAAAATCCCCCACATGTTATTATGGAACCACATAGTGCAAAACTTTTTAACTCAACATCACCTTCCGCGCTAACACCCCTATTATCTGGTTCTGAAGCAGATTTTCCTCCCTCAAAAGGAAGCCCGGGCTGAAAGCTTATCTCAATATCATCTCTACATTTATATGTAAAATGAGTCCAGTTTTCGGCATTATCCTCAATATATGATACAAACTTCTCTATAAAGTCTAAAATATCCGGCTTAAGTGATTCCTTGTTGCAATGATACTGTTCATAGAATAACTCCGGATCAAATTCCGAAATATATCCCCGTTCTATTCTGATTGTATAATTATTCCGAATAGTTTCAGCATACTCGTCAAAAATGTCAAAGATTTCGGCTATAAGATACATAATGCGCTCATATGCTCTAGATGGCCCAATATCCTTTGATGATTCAAAGGCAAAGGGAATCCTTTTAATTTCTAAATATAGCTCTTCATTCTGGTCATTCATCATTCTTATATCTGCGGTGCAATGAGTTCCATCTTTTAAAATATAAGGCGCCCGCATGGGATTTAATGAAAATAATAATTCCTGCGCCTTATCTGCCGGCTCCTTATCAGGGCAGCCCGCAAACTTATAGTTTTTCTCTTCAAGCATATCCATCAATGTTTCCGTGCACTTATAATTACACTCCTTGGTTTTGCAATTTTCACAATAAGAAAAATACATAGCTGGTCTCCTCTTCGTATATAATAAATCTTTGTTAGACACCTCTACATAACCACATTCTCCATATCCTGCGAAATGCTCTGCATATCCGGATACAGATTCCCCCGTCTTGCCCCGGTCTGCATCAGCTCCTTCGCCACCCTCTGGGGATTCACAATCTGAATCCTGTGCAGACAGGGCATGCACTGGGGTATATATTCCATTCCCCCGAAAGGATAGGAACCGCTTATCTTTTCTATCCTCCTCATCTGGACATCTGGTATATAATAAGGAAATACAGTAAACACTCCCTTTTGTATCTTGATTCTCTGGCTATGGTATGGATGGATAATCGCCAACGGTGGGAGCTTCCCCATCTCTACCGGAACCCCGTCAGAATAGTATCTCAAGAGCAGATAGAAAAAGGGGTTCATTTCAAAGGTGCGCAGGGCTTCCTTCATATGGCCTTTATATGACTTCCTGATCATTTCCAGGGCCGACAGGCCAATCATGGTGTTCATGTTTTTGTCCTGCTCATCAGCCATATTATAATATATTCCGCTCTTTGCCTCCTTCTCCAGTTCCCTCCAGATGTCCTTCGCCAGAGACTCCGCACCTTCAGCCTCCAGCGCTTTCCGGATCAGTCCCTCCCTGTCTTCTTCCTGCTTTACAAAAGAATCGTACACCGTCTTATTCAGCTTTACCGGCTGCAGGATCCAGATAACAGGATCCGCAACCCTGCACTTTTCCTTTATCTCCAGGTCCTTTACCGGTGTGATAAAAGATTCCAGGGCAAACTCCAGGGCAACTGTGAGGGATTCACTCCAGTCCATCAGCCTGGTTTTTGTAAAAAAATGCTGCATCACCTCCTGCCATTCGATTACGGTCTGGGGCATGCGGTAGTCCACATTGTCGTAATTCCGTGACATGAAGCTCTGGAACCGGTATTCTTCCCGGAGGTGGTTATTGCTGTAAGTCATTCCATCATTGTACTGATATTTTGTTCCCCTGAAAATACTGGGTTCCAGGCTGAAAAAAGAGCGGGCATTCCCCCTGAACCACATAATCGGACTTTTATCGCCCTCCTCCTGCTGAATCTCCGTTTCTATGCTTTTAATATGATGGTATATTTCAGACAGGCTCTCCGCATATCGTGTTTTAGCCCTCTTTTTTGCATGCCCCATTTTCCCCCTCCTCTTCCATCATCCTGAAACGATTATAGTAATAGTAATTCTGGATAAACCGAATCGTATTTTCTAACTTCTGGGAGGATGTCTTATCCAGAACCTGTTTAGGATCATTATAAAATTTTCCCACATCCATCTTCGGCGCTAACAGGCAGTCCCAGTCTTTTTCCCATCTGCAGCCCTTCCCGTCCTCTCCTTTGACTGCCTGCCGTATTCTCTTCATGTGCCTGAAAATATCCAGCGGTACACTCACATATCCGTCGCACATAATATTCTTCAGGCCCAGGCAGAAATATTCCAACCTCCAAAAGCTATATTTTAAAGTCTGGCACAATTCCGCGATCTCTGTAAATCCAAAGGCCTCCCAGTTTTTGACAGTTTCCGGATCCGCCCCGTCCCTTCCATGAAGTATGACATACAAAAAGGTGTTGGCATAATTCTCACTGCCATCTATCTCTTTTAAGAAACATCTCAGCTGTGCATTAATCCCGCCAAGAAAATCCTGCAGCAGCTCCAGCCTTTTATCTGCTTCCTTATTGCTTTCCTCAATACTTTCTTTATTACTTTCCTTTTTCTCCCGTTCCTTTTCGTCTGCCGCCTGCCATTCTTCCCTCAGCTTCTGCCCTATACACTTTAACGTGTATTCACAATACACAATGCCATCCTCTATGATGCCTTTTCCGTCCAGTTTAATCCGATTAATATCCTCATCTTCCAGGATCGGACTCACCGCTGTCCCTGCTTCCCTCAGCTCTTCCTCCAGAAGAATCGCCGTGACAATCCGAAACCGGTGGGTATTGATGTTGTCTACCCCGTAACCTTTCTCATCCATACCCACATCGCTGAGTGTCTGCAGCACCTGCCTGCAGTATCCGAAACTGCCAATGCCAAGGGATGTGGCCATCAGTAAATCCGCAAATGTTTCCCTGTAGATTTTCGTCTTCAGCTCTTTATGCTTTTGAATTTCTATATAATCATTTCTCCTGAAAATATCCTGCATTTGGGAACAGAATATGTCTTCTTCCTTATTCAGCAATCCCAAATTCCTCAACATATGCATTGTACAGGGATCCATGAGCAGTTCGTCCTTGTCCTTCCAACCTTCTGCCTGCTCCTGTTTCTGATATAGCCTAAACACTTTCTTCAGATAATCCTGGATGTTCTCGTTTTCCGATTCTCCGCCTCTGTGCAGGGTGATGCACGCGCTCACAATCCTATACATTTCCGATATCCTGAATATGTACTCCTTCACCGCATCCGGCAGCGCGCCTGCGCTTTTCAGTTTTTCTCCCATCTGCAGGATATCTTTTTCAAACCATTCCCTGGATTTCTTAATATTACCGCAGCACATGCCGTCCTGCCTTTCAAGGGGATCGTCCGCAGTTTCATTTACCTGTTGGAAATAGCAGTCCAACAAAGGTTCCACAAGATTATCCCCATCCCCCTCAATCACCCCGCCCTTAAAGTTGATGATCTGTTTTAATGCCGCGTCATCCAACAGCCCCTCCCTGCGGTACTCGTTCAGGAAAAAGACAAACACCTTATTCCGGGTCTCTTTTACATCATATTGTGCCCGTTTTCCCTCAAACCCTGAACTTCCATGGAATTGCGCGCTAAGGCAGGCATCTATTTCACTTATTAGCCTCTCCAAGCCAAAGTCCTCAAATTTATTGCCGGTCGATACTGCAAAGTCATCCATTGTAACCTTTACCATACAGCCTATCAGCCGCCGGCCGACCCTGCCGACTGTTTTGTACAGGCTGTCATCGGCCAACGCCGCTATTTCATTTTCCAATACCACTCTGTAGATATAGGAAAATATGTATTCCACAAAAAAGCGGTTCCGGTCTTTCCGGTTCAGAACCCTTAAATGATGGGAGGACTCATGAATCATCCATGGAAGAAGGTCGTACAGTCTTCCAAAATATTCAAAAGAGGGAACTGTACACATAATCTCCCTTTTCACAAGCCTGCCCTCCTTTTTCCTCTGGTTGGAAAAAGGCGCTATTACCTCCACACGGTCCTTCGCCAGGTCCGGATATATTATAGGAAGACTGGGGATGACATCTTCATTTTCACAATTCTCATCTTCTATATAAGAATCCATGTATGACATCATCGCCTGCCGATATGCGATCATGGTCTTCTCTGTGTCTATCTGTGTCTGTATCTCATAAATTGGCGACTGGTAGGTCTGATAATTAATGTTCTGGACCAATCTGGTATACTGGTTTAAAGCCTGTATATTAATCCGCCAGTCCTTCAGCAGTCTCTGCCGGTAAACCCTGTTTTCTACCTCACCTGACGACTTTTGTCTAATACTTTCATATTCCTCCAGGCATACCTCAAGACATTCACAGAGCACGTCCATATCCCTACAGAAAATCAGCCAGTTAATATATGCATCCTTCTCCATTCCTATCGCGGAAAAGGTCTTATAAATCCCCATCATGCCCCTGTGCAGATCCCGAAACGCCCGGTCTTCTTCCGCAAAACAGCTCCGCCATTTGCCCAGTTTGTCAATCCGTCTGAACAGCTGCTCATTCCTCTTCTGGACCTTGTCCAGATATTCCCTGTCAGTGCCGTATTTCCCGGTTCCCTCCATACCGGCGGTATCCAGTTCCACCAAAACCCTTTCGTTTATGTTCTTAATGTGGGGATGCCGCAGAATATTTTTCAGCGTGATATTTCCCTCTTCATAAGATATCGTTTTATTCACCACGCCGAACTTTTTCTCACACAAAACCGGATAAATCTCCGAGAAATCCTCCAGATTTATGTGCAGAAGATAGTCATAACGGCCAAAAAGCCCCTTCGCCGCCTCCAACCGTGCCTTACCGCTCTCCCTCTGATACCGCTCCCATACGGACAGTAAATCACGGTTTGCGGAAAACCTGAGCGCAAATGTCATGTTCTTATGAGCGTTAATAAACTCATCTGACAGTGTCGCATATCTGCTGCCGGATCCGGCATCGTCACATATCTTACATTCAATGCCTACATTTGTGTAAGTACGAACCTTTGGAAGCTTGTCCTCATCGCTTTGGGAATCGCTCAAAAACAGTGCGGTATTGTAAATTTTTTCTATGGATTCCGTCCTGATCACCAGGCAGAAATCACCCGTGGTGGAGCTGCGGTACAACTGCATAATAGTGGGATCATTTTCATCAAGCTTATATGAACTGCGCACCATCTCCATGATCCTGTTTTCACAGTCCCTTAAAAAAGTATCAATATCTACCTGCCGCCTGTCCGGCCTGACATAGTTTTCCTTACACAGGCTGATCTGAATAATCCCCAGAAAGGGGATCCGGGACAGCTCTTTGCTCTTCTTTCCTTCCTCTGTCTCCATAACAAAAGGGTTGCTGTCATGGTCACTGTCGCAATACAGGCTCAGTGTTTTGTAGGAAACCTTGTATGCCTGATCGTCATTAAAAGTATCCCCTATAGAGAAATAATTGACATACTGCTTTTCTGTTCCTTTTAATTCCTTGTGAATCAAAATATCAAAATAATCAAACATCAGAAAACCCTGATCCACTTGATTTTCCATTGTAGATATACCGTTATTCCTGACCAGTTCCAGGACATGTGTTGCATAGCATGCTCCCTCTGTAGCCATAAACGTCCCCTCCTTGATGTGTATATCTATCGGCGCACTACCTCCTGCATACCAAAGAATACGGCATTAATAAGCAAGGAAGCCTAATCCAGGCTTCGTGATTTCCGCAGCCAGGATGCACGCCTTTCACAGCAATTCTCTACCCAAATTTAAGCACAATACAAACAACAGAAAAAATCTGTTCCATAATTGCACTTCTACAGAGCACGATTATCGTAATCGTAGGGGAAATACAGATATACCAACTGACAGTGATTTGATTCCGAAAAGTTTACGATAGCAAAAGGTACCTTTTACAGTACCTTTTCAACAGACCAACTCTAAAATAACAGCTTCTCCCTTTTGCACGCCGCCTCATGCAGCTTCCGCCGCTCCTCCTGCTTCTGCTTATCTGCATGCCCATTCCACTCGCTGTCCCGCGGCTTAATATCGGTGGTAACCAAAAAGCTGTCCACCCGTGTCTTATTGTATTCTTCGGCCATTTTGCTTACCATCCTTTCCACATTAATATCGTTACTTCCAGTATATTCGAATTCCCCTAATCCTATGTACCGAAACATTTTTTCAACTATAACACATTTTTCCTGATTTGTAAACAGAATTTTGCAATTATATTGTACATTTTGGAAAATGTCAAGTTCATTTTTTAAATTTACACCCTGTTTTGTAATTTTGTTGATAATGCACAATTTATTTCGCATTTATTGTGCATTATGACATTTGCGTTCATCAACCTTCTACTAACAGAAAAGGAACCGGCTTTCGCCGATTCCTTTTCCTTATTAGCAATCTTCTGATTAAACTCCTTACCAATATCAGCCAAGCAGGGACAGAACACCCTGGTTCGCCTGATTGGACTGCGCCAGCATAGCCTGACCTGCCTGGGCAAGGATCTGGTTGTTGGAGTAGGTAACCATCTGGGTGGCCATGTCCGTATCACGGATAGCGGACTCAGCGCTCTGGGTGTTTTCTACTACGTTGTCCAGGTTGTTGATGGTGTGCTCCAGACGGTTCTGGATGGCACCCAGGGACGCCCTCTGGTTGGAAACCATCTGCAGGGCTGCCGCAACGGTGTCAATGGCTGCGGTTGCATTGTCACTGGTGTCGCCGCTTACGTCCAGGCCGTTGATGCCAAGGGCACGCGCACTCATCATGGCGATGTTCATGTTGATCTTGTTGTCGGATGAGGAGTCGGCTCCTACATGGAGGCTCAGGTCAACGGCATCGTTCATGTCTGAGAAAGTTTCGATCTTCAGCACTGTTGCGCCATCTGTGGCAGCAATCGCAGCGCCCAATTCATCCTTCTTATTTACAGCAGTATTAAATCTGTTGGATTCATTATTGGATACTGAGCCAAAATCACTGTCATAATAAGAACTGATGGTCTTAATATCCGTTCCGAAATCCTGCTTAATAGCGGACATCATCTCGTCAAGGCTTGCGAATGCTTTAATGGAATTAGCCCCAGTGGCATCAGGGTTTACTTCGCCGAAAGCATTCAATACATCTACTACATCCTTCACAGAAGCATATTCGCTTTCATACTCAACACCTGTACCGCCTGTTCCAGCCGAAATTGCACCGGATGTAGAATAAACTGCGTAATATGTGGTATTGCCGACACTGATCATTGTTCCTTTAATCGCGGTGCTGTTGGCAACTTTATTTACAGTATCTGCATCAATGCTTGTAACACCTTTCGTACCTGCAGTTGCATCATCCGCCTTCAGCATGGCACCAGTTATTGTCTTTGGTGTGCTGTTGGTACCTCCATATACAAACTTACCACCTGTAGTGTCAACACCTGTTCCTGCTGCATTCAACTTGCTTCCATCGCCGATATTCACTCCATCAATGTTAGTAAGGAATGCGTTTATAACGCCTGTTCCCTCATTCATATCATCTAAAGTGGATGTCTTGATTACAGACTGGAATTTCGTATCCAAGGCTTTATCGGCATCCTCAAATTTCAGCTTACCAACCTCACCGTCCTTGCTGCCCTTCAGCAGATAAGTCTCATTAAACTTGGTGGTAATGGCCACGCGGTCAACCTCGGTAACCAGTGCGTTAATCTCGCTCTGGATCGCCTGCCTGTCGCTCTTGGACTGGGTGCCGTTCGCAGCCTTTACTGCCAGCTCGTTCATTCTCTGAAGCATGTCATGCACTTCGGTGAGGGCGCCTTCTGCGGTCTGCACTGCGCTGATACCGTCCTGTGCATTGGTGGAAGCCTGGGTCAGGCCCCTGATCTGCTTCCGCATCTTCTCGGAAATAGCGAGACCTGCCGCATCGTCTGCCGCACGGTTAATCCGGTAACCGGAGGAAAGTTTCTCCGTCGCCTTTGCCTGGGTCTTTGTAGTCAATCCCAACATCCTGTTGGAGTTCATTGCTGTTAAGTTGTGTTGTACTACCATAAATTTACCTCCTTGTATTACTGCGCAAATCCTTTTGCGTCAGTTTTTCTATTTATAGTAACCGATCCGGAAAGCTGCTGCCGGGCCCTGCGGCAGCTTTCCATCCCGGTTATTATCTTGCTTTCGGCTTCCGGTACTTTTCCGGAGGATCCGGAACCGCATAAAACTTCGGAAGCTTCGCCCTTTCCCCGGCAGTCTGGACCTGATTCTCAAGCGCAGTGCTTCTGACGACGCGCACTTCCTTCGGCGCGTCCACCATAATCCGCAGATTATTTTTCGACCCTCCCAGAAAAACGATCTTGATGTTGTCATTGATCATCAGATACTCTTCCGGGCTTACCGTGAGTCTAAGCATATAATCTCCCCCCTGCCTGTACCTTGCTGCTCATTCCGTTCACAGCGTCTGCACTTTTGCCATATTCCTGACTGATCCGGTTATGGGCTTGTAAAATGCAACCTTCCTTACCATAATGTTGCATAATAAAAAGACTGTCCCAAATTAACCCTGACAGTCAACAGACAAAGGAGGCAAAAATGAGTACAACACAACCCATCAGAAATCCCCAGCAATTAGCGCAGTTAAAAGAGTATTATCTGTCCGAAAAACCGAACACCAGAAATTACATGCTGATTATCATGGGCCTGAATACAGCCCTGCGGATATCAGACATCCTGAACCTGACCTATGGAGATCTCTATGACTACCGAAAAAAAGAATGGAAATCGCATATCGCAGTAAAAGAGCAAAAAACCGGGAAACCGAACCGAATATACATGAACCGGGAAATCAGGGGAATTCTGGAGAAATATACTTCTCCGGCACAGCAGGAACCAGATTCCTGGCTCTTTACCGGACAGAAAAGTACAGAAAGCCACTTAAGCCGCTGCCAGGCCTTCCGAATTGTAAAAGCTGCCGGCCGCTATGCCGGACTGAACGAAAATATCAGCTGTCATTCCCTGCGGAAGACATTTGGGTATCATGCATGGAAACAGGGTGTGGCTCCTGCCCTCCTCATGAACATTTACAACCACTCCACTTATCAGATAACCAAACGCTATCTGTGTATCGACCAGGACGACAGGGATGAGGTATTTGCAAAAATCAGGATTTAAACGATTCTAACAAAAATAAAAAAATATGCTCTAAACCCCTAAAGCATTTTGAATTATTTCCGATAATATAAATAGTAAGTAAAATGCAACATTATGGTAAGGAATGTTGCATTTTTATTTTGCCCATTTTTTATCTCCCTATTCCAGTCTGTGAAAAGATGGTTTCTGCTGTGCCGGGAATACAACTGCTTTTCACTTCATCCGTAACCGGCAGATAATCTTTACCACTGACAAAAAGTGCAGATTTTGCTAAAATAACAGCAAACCTGCACTTTGACAATAAATGCATATTTATGAGAGTACTTAAAATATATCTCTGCCAGACACACGGATATCTTCCCATAGCGAACAAGGTAAGGATGTCAGAGATTATTTCTGGCGCGGAGCCTTGGGTTACACAATGCCGAATTCCTCATACAGCCCCTTCCGCGCCGCTTTATCCGCAGCCGCCCTCTCGGCATCGCTGATCCGTCCCCGTGACAGAAGCTCCTTTATCAGCTCTCCCAATCTGTCCTCGCCTTCCTCACGGCCCTCTTCCCTGAACATCTGCATAGTCTCTGCTTCATTATATTCCGTGATGCACATATCCTTCACCTCCGCCCTGTTTCCCACCAGGAACCCCTTGATCTCGAAGTCCTCCGGCATGTGGTCTATGGCCCTGTCTACGGCTTCCTCTATCCCTGTGTCTTTCCTGTTCCTTCGGATTTCCTCCACGAACCATGTGTACTCCGACAATGGCCTGCAGGCTTCCATCAGTTCCCTGTTACGGCCATAGTTGACATTAATCATTCTGACCCTGACTTCCACATCGGAACTGGCGGCGTCTAAGCCTTCCGGAAACGCATCGCTGAGCCTGAGCACCTCATCCTCATGCTCCTCTGTGCCGTTATAGAACACTGCCAGCCTGGGAACCGGAAGCGGCACAATTTTTTTCCCATATATATTCAGCGTATGGGCGTGGATGTATTTGTCATAGAGTTTTCCCAGGTACATCAGCTCCCTCACGGGCATGTTGGGATTGTATGTGCTCTGATGCTCATAGAGGCTCATGTGGCAGTGGAGCAGAAACGCCACGTCGTTCTTCATCCCCATGTACACGGCATCGCTGATTGTCGTAATCTCGATCTCCTCCGGGTCGGTGTAGCCTGTCCCGTTCACCGCATTATAGAGACTGAGCGTCCATTTCCTGTTCTCCTCGCGGCCAAATAAAAAACAGAAGAGCCGGTCCTTGTGTTCCTTGTTTACCATGATTTTCCCTCCGTCTGTCGCGCTGCCCGGCGCTTCGTTTTGCATGGTTTTTCGTTTACTGTCCGGACAGACAGCAGTATTTATCTTTCGTGAGGGATTTTTTGATTTTATCTTTGTTTTTATCTTAACACAGAATCAGGAATGTGACAATAATTCTCCACTATTATTGTTCCCTACAAAATTAGTAAATTTCATCATTTCTGCTTTATTAAGATATAAAATGTTGCCAAAGAGGCACATCCCCAAAAGGATGTGCCTCTTCTTTAAGACTTTTGTACCCCGTTTAAAGCTCTCACAGAACTTAACCAAGCAGTGACAGAACACCCTGGTTCGCCTGATTGGACTGCGCCAACATAGCCTGACCTGCCTGAGCAAGAATCTGGTTGTTGGAGTAGCTGACCATCTGAGTAGCCATGTCTGTATCACGGATAGCGGACTCAGCGCTCTGAGTATTCTCCACTACGTTGTCCAGGTTGTTGATGGTGTGCTCCAGACGGTTCTGGATGGCACCCAGGGATGCCCTCTGGTTGGATACCATCTGCAGAGCTGCCGCAACGGTGTCGATAGCAGCGGTTGCATTGGTGCTGGTATCGCCGCTTACGTCCAGGCCGTTGATGCCAAGGGCTCTTGCGCTCATCATGGCAACATTCATGTTGATCTTGTTGTCGGATGAGGAGTCTGCACCTACATGGAGACTCAAGTCTACTGCATCATTCATGTCGGAGAAGGTTTCGATCTTCAAAACGGTTCCGCCTGCCAAAGTGTTACCCAATTCATCCTGCGATGTGTTAGTCAGACCATTAGCAGTAGTAGTACGTGTGTCATCAATTGCCGCCTCGTAATAAGAACTGATGGTCTTAATATCTGTACCCAAGTCCTGCTTAATGGCAGCCATCATCTCATCCAAAGATGCGAATGCTTTTACAGATCACGGTAAACGCACGATTTTGTGTCTATCCGCCAAAGAAGAAATCTGATATATTA
>CANOBT010000049.1 GCA_947564305.1 uncultured Lachnospiraceae bacterium
TAATTTGAACATCCTTCACTTCTACAATTCCCATTATTTTTGCAATCATCTCTGCTCCTAATAATACAATGTATCACAAATCCGCTGCACCTTGTCTGCAACAGTCCTTTTATTTTCTATGAAATACGCGTTCTCGGGAGAATGCACAAGGTGTTTCTCACACTCGTTCTCCAGTTTCCGGATTTCCCGAATCCCGCTTATAAAAATCGAACGGATTTTTTCAATATCCTGAATCTTCTCTGCAAAACAAAAACTTCTGGAAAGGATGACACATGTGGACCCCAACCGATAATGCTCCCTGACCACATATTCCGAAGGCAGCATCCCCTTCCCCAGAGAAGCGATTCCGCCAAAACCAAAAGGAAGTTCTTCCTGTCTGAACTTTTGGCACAAACTCTCCACAGTCCCATCAGCCAACAGTTCAAACATAAATTTTTTCCCGTACCCAAGGCTCAGATCATTTAACCCGATGAACATCTCATCAATCCCCGGAATTTTTATAATGTGATCTACTGACTCTGCTGCCTCCGGAGTTTCCAACAACAGCAAAGTCTTCGCCCTACCGTCCACCAGTGAGATAAATGTCCTGACCTCCTCAACTGTCTTAAAATATGGAAGCATTACAATATCTGCACCGGCTTTAATCACATCGTCTATCTCCTCTTTTGAAGAAACATATTCTTCGGTCGCCTCATGGATTGGATTGACACGCACCAATACATCTGCCCTGGTCACGGCTTCTCTGATTTTCTCCACATCCGCCGCCGTATGGTGGGACTGAACCGTGTCCATCCCTCCCTGCCGGAGTGACTTTCCAATATATTCCATATCCACAAAAATCCGGTCTACACCTGCAGATTCCGCAATCTGCGCAACCTCGGGCCTGTTAGTTATATACATCAGCTTTAACGCCATATTCTCTCCTGACTCCCATCATTTTTTAACTGTTTCTCCAACATTTTCATTGTCCGCATTACTCAGCACCTTAAAAATCGTCATAAAGAAAATCCTGAGATCCAATCCAAAAGACATATGGTCTATGTACCAGACATTCAATTTTATCCTTTTATGCCATTCTACATTCTTACGTCCGCATACCTGAGCCCACCCCGTAATGCCTGGGCGGACCTCAAACATCCGCTTCTGTTCCGCCGTATATTCCTCGTAAGGCCACGGATGGTAAGTAAGAGGAGGCCTTGGACCAATCAAGGACATATCTCCCTTGAGGATATTGACCGCCTGGGGAAGTTCGTCTATGCTGGTTGCACGAAGAATCCGGCCAATTTTCGTCACACGCGCATCCCCCTTGCCGGAATAAACCCCGGACCCCGTATGCTCAGCCCCCTGGCACATCGAACGGAATTTCAATATTTTAAAGACCTTCCCGTCTTTTCCAATCCTGTCCTGTTTAAAAAGGACGGGACCTGGAGAATCTAACTTAATCAGCAGTGCCACAACCAACATCGGAATCGCTCCAACTGCCAATACCAGAAACGAAACGATACAGTCCAACGCCCTCTTAATTCCTTTTTTATACATGCTCTTCCTTTCCCCATGTCATCAAGATTTCGTTTTTATACAGACAGTTCCTTTCTCCATACCATCTTATTTACAATTCCTGTATAACTCTGGATAATCTTAACCACCTTGGTACTCACATTCTCATCCAAATAATCCGGCACATTCACGCCAAAATCCCCATTTTTCTGCATTTCTACTGCCATATCCACAGCCTGCAGCACCTGTTCTGTCGTAATTGAGCCAATGATAAAGTTTCCTTTGTCAACCGCTTCCGGCCGCTCCGTAGATGTGCGCACACATACCGCCGGGAACGGCATTCCTTTGCTATTGAAATACGAACTCTCTTCCGGCAGCGTACCGCTGTCTGAGACAACGCAAAACGCATGCATCTGCAAATGATTGTAATCAGAAAATCCAAAAGGCTGAAGCGTTCTCACCAATGGATGAAATTCAAACTCTCTGGCTTCAATAAATTTCCGGCTCCTCGGATGTGTAGAATAAATAACCGGCATCTGATAGGTGTCCGCCATCGCATTGACGGCATTCATCAATGCAAAAAAATTCTGCTCATTGTCAATATTTTCCTCTCTGTGGGCGGATAACAGGATATATTTTCCCTTTTCTAATCCCAAGGTTTTCAGAACCTTACTTTTCTGTATTTTCTCCATATTTGCAGAAAGCACCTCAGCCATAGGAGAACCAGTCACATAGGTGCGTTCTTTTGCTGTACCTTCTACATTCAGATATCGTCTGGCATGTTCGCTGTAGCAGAGATTCACGTCTGCAATATGGTCTACAATTCTCCGGTTAGTTTCTTCCGGCAGGTTTTCATCAAAACAGCGGTTTCCTGCCTCCATATGAAAAATCGGCACCTTCAGTCTCTTCGCCCCAATAGCAGATAAAGCAGAATTGGTATCCCCCAGTATCAGCAGCGCATCTGGCTTATACTCTGCCATAGCCTGATAACTCTTCGCAATGATATTTCCCATTGTTTCTCCCAAATCTGCCCCGGCTGCATCCAGATAAATATCAGGTTCCCTAAGTCCCAAATCCTGAAAAAATATCTGGTTCAATGTATAATCCCAGTTCTGCCCGGTATGCATCAGAATCTGATCAAAATATTTATCACACTTTTTTATAACCTCTGAAAGACGTATGATTTCCGGACGTGTACCAATAATTGTCATAATCTTCAATTTATCCATATCAATATAGCACCTCGCTGCCTTTTCACTTCTCTACCCATATGGACAGAAACCCTCTCAAAATGATTGAATATTGGGGCAATTTCTTTATATTATTCTACAGCATCCAGCTTCACCGGCTCGTAGATGGTATCAGGTTTCTCCGGGTCGAAACACTCATTCCCCCAGATTAACGTAATCAAATTTTCCTCACCGTCATTGACGATAGAGTGTGTGTAACCCGTTGGAATATCCACAACTTCCAGTTTTTCTCCGCTGACAGGGTATTCTATGATTTCTTTTTCCCCATATTTCCTGAAACAAATTCTTCCTTTCCCGCTGACTACCATAAACTTCTCATTCTTGCTATGATGCCAATGGTTTCCTTTTGTAATCCCGGGTTTCGAGATATTGACAGACACCTGCCCCCTGTCCGCGCTTTTCAAAAGCTCTGTGAAACTGCCTCTTTCATCTGTATTCATAATGAGCGGATAAGAAAATTCCTCCTCCGGCAGATAACTCAGATATGTGCTGTACAATTTCTTCGAGAAACTGCCTTCTGTCATATCCGGAATCATAAGATTCTTCCGGCTCTCTCTGAAACTGTAGAGCAAATCCTCAATTTCCCCTAAAGTCACTTCATATTCTTTTTGAACATAGCCGTATCCCTCATCATTAATATGAGGATGGCCCGCTAATGCCTGAGACAGTTCTTCCATCACATCATCAATGTAAACCAAATGCATCACCGTATCCCTGCCATTCACCCAAATAGGCAGCCCACGCGAAATATTGTAGCAGAACGTTGCCACCACACTATTGTAATTGGGTCTGCACCACTTGCCAAATATATTCGTAAAACGGTAAATGTAGACCGGCGCGCCTGTCTCCTCTCCATACGCAAACAGCTGCTCTTCCGCCGCCCTTTTACTTTTTCCATAAGGATTATCCAATACTGCCTGAATCGAAGAGGAATGCATGACAGGACAGGTATTCCCATTCTTTTTCAACGCATCCAACAGTGCGGAAACAAAATGAAAATTCCCCTCCCAGAACTCTTCCGCATGTTCCGGGCGGTTTACTCCTACCAGATTGTAGACAAATCCGCACTCTTTGCAATACTCTTCCAACTGTTCTATGGATGCATCCATATCAAACGGCAGGACTTCAATCCCTTCCTTCCTGTTCAATTCTGAGACCAGATTTCTGCCGATAAACCCTTTTGCTCCGGTTACCAATACCTTCATTCATTTCTCTCCCACTCCGCAATCTCATCTCTAATATAAGATAAGGTCAGCAGCTTCTCTTTTACTTGTTCCACATCTAACAGCGTCGTATTGTTCGAGTTAAACTCAGACAAGCTGCTTCTCTCCGGATTGCCGTCCGTAAAATACTTATCATAATTCAAACTTCTCTTATCCGCAGGAACACGGTAAAAATTCCCCATATCAATCGCATGGGCGCATTCTTCATTCGTAAGCAGTGTCTCATATTTTTTTTCACCATGGCGGATACCAATCACCCGAACCTCTGCTTCAGAATGGAACAGTTCTTTCACTGCTTGGGCCAAAACCTTGATTGTACAAGCCGGCGCCTTCTGTACCATAATATCCCCACTCTCAGCATTCAGGAAAGCATACACTACCAATTCTACTGCCTCCTCCAGACTCATAACGAACCTGGTCATCGAGGGATCCGTCACAGTCAACGGTTTTCCTTCTTTCAGCTGGCTGATAAAGAGTGGAACTACCGAACCTCTGGAACACAGCACATTTCCATATCTCGTACAGCAGATACTGGTGTGTTCCGGAGCAATCGTCCTGGCTTTCGCCACGATCACCTTCTCCATCATCGCCTTGGATGTCCCCATGGCATTGACTGGATAGGCCGCTTTATCAGTAGACAGACAGATTACCTTCTTAACCCCCGCATCAATCGCCGCCTGTAATACATTTTCAGTTCCCAGTATATTGGTCTTAACCGCCTCAATGGGGAAAAACTCACAGGACGGCACCTGTTTCAACGCCGCCGCATGAAAAATATAGTCTACTCCATACATCGCTGCACGAATACTTTGTGGCGCACGAACATCCCCGATAAAAAATTTCAGTTTCTTACTGTGTTCCGGATAATTCTGTTGGTAAAAATGACGCATATTATCCTGTTTCAATTCGTCACGGGAGAAAATCCGGATTTCTCCGATATCTGTTGCCAGAAACTTCTCCAGTACCGCATTGCCGAAAGAACCGGTCCCGCCGGTAATCAACAAGGTTTTTCCTTTAAACATATTCATCGCTTTGTCCTCTTCAATTTTCTTCTCAAAAGTTCCATATTTTCTCGTTTTGACCGATAACGTATTGTTTTATAAATTCTTTCACAAAATTTCAATATCCTTGAACTCACACTATTCTTTAATTCAAATTTCTTATCAAATTTTCTGTTACATTTAATCACCTCAGGATGTCTTAATGGAAATTCTATTTCATACACCTTGAGACTCTGCAATCTATGTGCCTCTTTTCCCAAAAGTCTCGTGTTATTTGTCGAATGTGTTCCCTCGCTGTTAATTCCTATATTTTGAATCATATTATATTTGGGTACTATATTTAACCTGTTATATAAATAATGCGAAGCACCATTTATTGTTTCATAATACTCCTTGCCGCTTTTTTTATGTTTCTCTGCTGTTCTCAAAAAATTTCTCCAGGCATAAGAAGAGGGGAAATTTTTTTTCATCCGAGCCATCTTTTCAGAATCTCCAATCCAGGAGTAAGCTGCATCCCATGTATCTATGACCCGACGCCAGCTTGCCCACCCCCAAATAGAACCATGATGAGAAAACAAATAACTTTCCTGAACATTTTCAGCCACCTCATAACTATTCATTCCGCATATCATATGTATCCTGTCATTATAACGGTAACGTTCTAGCAATTCTTTACAAAATAGAAAAAAACTTTGTGCCGGTACATCATCATCTTCTAGAACGATGCCCATTTCCTCCTGGCTAAAAAACCATTTTTGGGCCATATATTCTGACGGATCGCAGCCATAATTTTTTTCCTGATACAGACGATGCACTTCACATTCCCAATCTATTTTCTCTGCAATTTCACGGCAAGCTAAAATCTTTTGCATATCCTGCTTATTTCTTGCTCCATCCTGATAGAGATACAGCCTGCTTGGTCTTGCACGTTTTACAGCATTAAATACCTGTGCGAACTGCTCCACTCTGCAGAAAAATAAAATAAGTACAGCAATATCGATTTTACTCTCATATTTTTTTTCCATCATAACCTCGATTCTATATCTTTTCTGCACAATCAGCACAAACTCTGTTATACTTTTATTGTCTATACTTAATAACTTTTGCCGGAATTCCTACGGCAATACCATATTCATCAATCTCACCATTAACAAGCGCTTTCGCACCTATAACTGCACCATTATGTATATGGCTCCCTTTCAAAATAGTACAATTTGCCGCTATCCATACATCATCCCCAATAATAATTGGGGTCGATATATTCTTTTGTTCCTGAATCCGCTGCTTTCTTCCCATCCCATGATCCATATCAATAATATAACTTTGAGCAGCTATATTCACATAATTTCCAATTGTTACACTGCTTGCAGAATATATAATCGTATCCTTTCCTATTGTCACATAGTCTCCTATGGAAATATTGCCATCTCCCCAGAAATATACCCCAGGATAAATAATAACATTTTTTCCAATCTTAATGTTTCCCCTTCTAGTTGGAACATTTAAATATATCTTTCCTAAAATCTCAACTGTTTTCTCACTGCATCCTGTCTTTGATTTAAATAGTTTTTTTCTATAAAAGCGCAGCCACTTTTCAATCAACCTATTGACCCATTCCCACACGTTACCTATATCCAACTTTCTAAATTTTACATTCAAACCATATTTTTTCTTATCTCTGTTTATTGCGTCGAAATAACGACAGCATTAATTGTTTTTCAAAACGATTCCATCCCATTATCCACATACATCCAAAATATATAAAGCAAATCAGTACTACTTTAACCCCAAGTGCAATCCATCCTTCCGATACGAAATTCAAAGAAAAATATTTCCCAATACCATATGAAGATATTAAACAAATCAGTAAGGCCGGCAACATCTTTAAATGGCACTCCTTATAGAACTGAAAGATATTTATGTGCAATATTCTCACATATATAATATTTAATAATATCACTCTTATCCAAAACGTCAATCCTATAGTAAAGCTGACTCCTATAATTCCAAAGCTCTGTGCCAAAAAATAAGATAATATCAGATTCATAATACCAGTAACCAACTGGATAACTGCCGGATACTTCACCTTATTTAATGCCGTGAGACCGGTATTTGCGATCTGCTGGGACGCGGAAATAAAATAGGGAGAACAAATCAATAAAATACAAATATAAAGATCCTGATATTCGTTGCCAACCCATAAACTAACAAATTGCTGTCCTACGGAAAACAGTCCTATTAGCAAGAGAGATACCACCGATTGATTAATTCGTCCCACCTTGATCATGAGAGGAAGTGTATCCCCTGCATCCTCACTTTGGTCCACAATCCGCATAACCCTTGGCAAAAACATGCCATTGATTGCATTGGTAATTGTGTACACATACCCCTCTATTACATTTGCAAAACCGAATAATGTAATAGCAAATGTATCAGCAACCATAGCCAAAACCGTAGGCATAAGATTAAAAATCATCTGCTGCGACATGGATGTAACAGTTACCCATCCCTGAAAAGAAATAGTTCCTCTAAATGCTGATGTATCACTGCATTTCAACTTTATACGAGCCGGTGTCCGTCTATAAATACACTGAAATTTAATCATAAAGGTAATGACATTAAAAAAACCATTCACAAATACCAGACCATAGACACCGCCATGTAATAACAGAACAATTATAGTAACAATAACTGTCCCTAATTTATTAAATATATCTGAAGCTTTTAATATTATATACTCCTCATATGCATTCAAAATTCCATTACATATATTAACAGGAAAACACGCAACCACACATACTGCGGTTATAATAAAGACAATTTTAAAAGCTCTTAATTCCTCAGATGTAAGATTACTATATATTTTATCTAAATTAAAATAAACTATAAATAAAACAGTACCAATTACAGCCATAATACAAAAATAGAGCTTAAAAGCCATGCCGATAAAGTTGTCCACCATATCCTGTTGTTTTTTCACCCTATACATCGCAACAAACCGAGAAACTGCAGAACTCATTCCAAAATCCACTAAAAACAGTGCAATCAATGAAGAAGCCAGAGTATATAATCCGTAATGACTGTCTCCGATTTCTTTCAATATCCAGGGCGTGTATAACAGCCCAAGGAAAATATTGATAAAAATTAATATATAAGAAATAATACTGCCATATTTAATTTGTTTTGTGCTTTTCTCTATACTATCATCCATATATACAAACCACTAAAAAACTTCCTTAATTTACTGTAATCTTCTTTGCCAAATTTTATTTTTATATTAGTTCATTATCCTGACTACCTTAACAACTCCGCAATCTGCGTTTCAAATTCCTCTGCTAACTCCCTGAGCAAACCTCTGCTGTCATAGGGTTCATTAATATCTACTTTCAAAATGGCATTTGCAATTTCTTTTGGTTCCTGCCTGTCGTAATAATACATATAATGCCCAATAGAAGACTTTTCTATTGCCGGTATCCGAATACTCACCACTCTTAATCCGTTTCCCAAATATGACAGAATTTTTGACGGAAATGATGTATTATTATAATCTGCAGCAGGATTTTGTGTACTCAGACCTATATCACAGCTCTGGATAAAACGGATATATTCTTCCCCCGACAGACAGCCGTCAAGTGTAACTTTACATTTATACTCTTTTTCACAATTCTTCAACAATGCTTTTATCTTTTTTGTATCACTTTCACTTCCAAACCCCAAAATATGAACATGATAATTAGATGGCAAAAAGGCAGCAGAAGCAATTGATGCAGCTGCTCCTCCTTTTCTGAAATCAAAAGTCCCCGCATACACACAATGGATTTCTGGAACATCTTTCTTATACAATTGCCGATTTTCAAATTTGCATTCCCTGTCTTTTTCAGACTGATACGTCCCATAAATCACCACATAAGGTTTTTTGTCCCTATTGATGATTTCATTTAGCAGCTCCGTTGATAAAATATAGCTATCTGCAGATTTCAGAAAAGCAACCTCTTTTTCCCTGCATTTAAAATCCCCGCTCACATCTGAATAAATTTCCTCTACTTCCAAAACCAGATGAAATTTTTTAATGCGATGGGCAAAATCTATCAGCTTCATATATCCTAATGAATGATAGACAATAAACTTCTCATCCTTCCCTAACTTCATTAATTCCATTAATAGAAAAAATCTCATGGAAACAAAACTGAGTATTTTTTGAATTTTATTTCCCCAGGGAAAAGTAAAAAACATCCGAAGTGACCACATAGGATTAATTACTTTGTAAAACCCTCTATAACAGTTTTTTTTATCTCTTGTTCCACTTGCCGAAATAATTTCCACATGATATCCTGCACTAATTAATGCCGAACAGATATAATCTATTTTATTTGAAGATGCCGGCGTATTGCTCCTATTTTGGAAATTGTTGACGGCCTGGGCATAATATGCCATATACTTTATTGTTTTCATACTTTTACACGGTTTTCTCTTTCTATTCTTAAGGTCCAAGCCAGAAAGGCAAAAAGTCTCTTGTACCAAATCTCCAAGTGATTAAAAACAGCATACCTGCCGCTGAAAATGCTTTTAGCATCCTTCCATCTTTTTCTGAAAATCCATTCTGTATAACACCTGGTAGCAAAATAAACATCAAAGGAGTAAAATAAAAGCTGATCCTCTCCATAATAGATGCCTGATATCGTAAAAGATATAATCCCATTCCTAAAATTAAAGGATACAAAAATTTATGTTTTTCGAACCCCTGCACCTCTATATCTGTATTTTCATTCTGGCCATACCTCATATTGAAATCTATACTGTAGTTCCCTAACTGATATGCCATAGAAAATACAATAAAAACTCCGACCAAAATATTAATAGCCCCTCCTGCTTTATTTCCTACATATTCCATAGTAAAATCTCTGTGGAAAATCTTATTTCCTAGTTCAAATAAAAACGGTGCACATAATCGAATTGAAAAAGCTATGCCTGTCGTGACAATCACTAACAATTTGTTCATCTTAATCTTCATAATAAAGTATATTGGTAAAAAAACAATTGCTGTTTGATGAACAGATACAGCTGCTAAAACAAATAAGAGAAATGTTTTCCACCTCTTTTTATCCGCCATCTCCAATGCAAGCAGACAAAAGGCTATTGCCATACTCTGTCGGAAAGCGGTTTGATAAAATCCCATAGTTCCTAAAGACATAAATCCCATAATAGATAAAAGTACATCTTCCGAATAATTATAAATAAAACGAAACGTGATTCCAAAACAAAAAAAAGCTTCAAAAAAAAGAATAAATTGAGGCCATCTGAATATGCGCGCCAATAGCCACGTGATTATCAGATATCCATTCTCCATATAGGGAACATCTTCTATATATGAAAATACATTTGCATTTTCTATGGCCTGTTCATAAGTATCATAATATACTTTCACGTCACCGCTTCCAGTCGTTTTCACATCCTGACATCCAAAAACCAACACCAACAAAGCAAGTGCTAAGATCAAAATCCTTTTGTCATCCTGGCGTGAACCAGAAAAAAATAAAAATTCTCTGAAGCAAAATAAAATAAATATGATTAATAATACCAGTCTTCCTAACATAGAACCCTCTCTTTTTTGATATCCATTAACTGATGATAAACATTGAGATAATCTTCAGCCCTGTCAGCCAAATCAAAATTTGCTTCGGCAAATTCTCTGCAGGAATCTTTATAATATGCTTTCCCTTGTTTCTCCACTTCATGCAGTGCATCCATGATTTCCGCAGTCTCCAGAGTTTCAAGAACAACCCCGCATGAATCTGATACTAACTCTGCATTTGCTGTTGCCCCCACAGCAATCACGGGTGTTCCACATGCCAACGCTTCAGCAGTCACCTTGCCGAAGGTTTCTTCTGATGATGGTTGAAAAAAAACATCTGCCATAGAATAGTAACTGACAAGTTCCCGCAAATTTCCTGTAGATGGAATATGAATGATATTATCTGGCAATTTCTCCCCCTGTAATTCCCCGACAAGTATAATATGTTTATTGTGCTCTATTTTCTCTGCCAACCGGATAAAAATATCCAATCCTTTCCTCTGACTCCACTTGCTCGCAACCCCTAAAACAACAAATTTTCCTTCCAAATTCCATTTTTTTCGGAGTTGACTGGAATCTGCACAATGAAAAGTATCCAAATCAATCCAATTATAAATGCGCCTTATTATCTTTGCCTTTCCAAGAAATGACTCCTTTGCTTCATCTGTTATCCAGTCGGAAACTCCAACGACAGCCAATCTCGGAATTGTCTCAAATTTGGTTTTCTTGTCTCTCCAGATTTTTGCAGTCTGATCAAAAAACCAACTCTTATTATCCACCCTTAATTGCGGACAATGATGACATCCATCCCTCCATTTCGAACATTGTGCTGTTGTATAATACATACATTTTCCTGTATAGAACCAACAGTCATGCAATGTGATAACCGTTCCTATATCCTGACTGGCCAGAAAGTCTAAAAGCATCGGCAGATTCACATAGTTTGCATGAAGATTTCTTAAATGTACAATGTCCGGTTTAATCTGACACATATACTGAATCAATTTTCGTGTACTATGAGTGGAAAAATATCCTTGAAAACCCGACAAACGTGACAAAAATGCATGCAGTTTTTTCTCAAATCGGTTTCCAATCAAATAGATTCCCTCATTTATACTTCCATTCGCACATGCTACACAGGATTCAATCCCTTTTTTCTGTAAAAATTGATGCAACTCAAACACGGTACGTCCTGTACTGCTAATTTTATATACTGCATTAATCTGCAAAACCTTCATAATGTGCTCTCTCCACTTTTTTCAAATCTTCTATCAGCATCTTCTGCATGGATGCCTTATCATGACATTTTGCACCGCAGCGGTATGCTCTCTGTCCATACTGCAAGATTCTATGGGTATCTAGCAGCAACCATTTCAACCTGATATATATCATTGTTTTGCTATCCGCAATTACAGCCGCATCATTCTCTTTTAAATGTTTAATAGAAGCCATATCCTCTGTCCCAACAGCAAAAATGCACTTTCCCATGGCAAAATAATCTACAAGCTTCGTAGAAAATGACTGATGGACAGCCATCCTGCTTTTTAAAGAAAGTCCTTCCGCATGGACAAGGATGTCCGTTTTTTTTTCGAGTTCTGTTATTTCCTCATAGGAAATCGCACTATGCAAACTGCTCCCAGTAAGATTAAGCGCTTTTTTCATCTTCTCCGTTTGAGGAGTGGCAGTGTAAATATCAAACTTTATCTGATATCCTTCATAATTTAATCTGGCAACCGCCTCGGATACCAGAGCCAGGGATTTCCATCTTTCGCTTCCTATATTCCCTGCATAAAGCATCCCAACCAAATCTTGAGATAACTCCCATTCAGGAAAAGTACCGTTAAAATCCGCACATTTTGTTAATATTTTACATGGCGGATTAAATATTTTCTCATACTCTTCTTTTTGTATCTTGGAAATGACATAAAGCATTTCACATTTTTCAATAACAGCTTTTACTTTTTTTCTGCTCCATAACCTGTCAATCCAATATAATGGTGACAGATTAAATTGCCGCAGTGTGTAGTTATCATCAGATATATAGCCTAACATCGGAACATGTGTATATTCTTTTATATACAAAGCTAAATCATTGATATATGGCTTAGAATAAACCGGTTGGAAAATCAGATCTGGATGAAAATCATCCAGAAAATCCTGCAGTTGGACAGACTTCCATCTTCCAACCTTCCATATAAGGTCTCTGCCCCAGAACATCACCTGCCATCGCATCTTTCTTGCCTGTTCATATCCCTTAGCTACTATATTTTCTTTTATCTTCTCTTTGGTTCCATCTGGAATAACCTGTATACCTGATGGTTTTTTCGGATTTTTCATATTTTGAAGTAATAACTTCTCCGTAATCTGAAAAAAACGCATGTCAAAATTATTATCTGGCTGTCCCGGCTGTAAATATATATTTGCGAACTGCAGTCCTGGTATCCCATCAAATATATTGCTGTATGAATTGCCAAAGCTGTTGTCATTTGCCCACGGAGTATTTGATAGTACTAAAATTCTCATTTTTTGTCTTTCCATTCTATAACATTGAAAGTAGCTTAAATACAAGCTTGTCCTGCCTCTGTCGTAATAAAAAGTATACAAGTGAAATGCCTCTCTGAACCTTTCTGCTTTCAAAATAAGGTATTTTATGCTTTTCTCTAATTACGCTTCTTGCATTAGGATGAGTAATCAAGTCCTGCGCTTTCCGAATTTTTTTTATATAAGGCATTTTATTGTTTTTAGACATAATTGAAAACAGATAAATAATAATATTCCGGCACAATAAGGCATCCGCTTTTTCCTGACCAATCGCATTATTCCATCCTGTCCTTTCAAGAAAATTGCGAGCCTGAGTGTCTATATACCATATATCCTGCTCATATTCAGGCTGAAATGTTGTTGTAATACTTCCTTCACGTTTTAGATATAATACGGTCGTATAGGGGTAAAAGGCTATTTTCGTCACGCTAGACAACATCAAGAGGTTAAAGACAATATCTTCCGAAATTCTTCCAACCGGAAATCTTGCCTTTGCCTTTTCTATCACAGGAAAAGAATATAGCAGGGAATGCGCTCTCCATCCCCTTCCCGCTTCCATCAATATATCCATAGCAAATTGCTTTGGGTCAGAGCGGTACATGTCCTCAGTAAAATGCAAGGCTATAGATTTCTTCCCGGATACCTCATACACTTTTGTGTAGCGGTCAGGAATTACCATATCTGCTTTTGTATCCTGTGCTTTCTTTACAAGTCCTGCAACCGCGTCAGGCATCAGACAGTCATCCGAATCTAAAAACAGCACATAAGATGTATCTAAACAGACCATCTCCAACCCCGCATTCCGCGCTGAAGACAGTCCTCCGTTTTCTTTATGAATCACTCTGATATTTTTATTCTCCGAAGCAAACTCATCACAAATTTCCGGACAGTAATCCGGTGAACCATCATCAACCAAAATAACTTCTATATTTTCATAGGTTTGATCCAAAGCTGACTGCACTGAATTCCTTATATATTTCTCAGTCTTATACACTGGAATTATAATGGTAACTTTGCCCACAGTCCCCTTTTCTTCAGCCATGGTTATTTCTCCCAACCTATTCTTCACCGAATAATTTTTTATACCAATCAATGGCAATGGTAATCCCCCGTTTGAAATCATACTCTGGGTGATACCCCAATAGTTTCTTTGCTTTACTGATATCTGCGTTTGAATGCCGGATATCGCCGGCTCTTTCCGGACCAAAAACCGGTTCCGTCTTCTTTTCAAGTACATTGCAGAGATGGTGATAAATATCAATCAGATATTCTCTTCCGCCATAAGCAATATTATAAACCTCTCCTGCTGTCTCTGAAGAAGCCTGACAGGCTTTTAAATTAGCCTCGACTACATTTTCTATATATGTAAAATCCCGGCTCTGTTTCCCATCTCCATTTATGGTCGGAACCTCATCATTCAATAACTGTTTGATAAATTTGGGAATAACTGCAGCATAAGCCCCCTCTGCATCCTGTCTTTTTCCAAAAACGTTAAAGTAACGAAGCCCATAGGTATCCAATCCATATAATTTCTTATAAAGTTTTCCGTATTCCTCAGCAGTCCTTTTCGTCAAAGCATACGGTGACAACAATTTCCCCTCCTGTCCCTCCACTTTAGGAAGTAACGGATGGTCTCCATATACCGATGAACTGGACGCATAGACAAACTTCCGCACTCTTTTCTGCCGTGCTGCCTCCATCATATTCAATGTCCCGCGTATATTCACCTCCTCGTAATATAAAGGCATCTCTATACTACGTGGTACACTTCCCCAGGCTGCCTCATGCAGTATAAAATCTACATTTTCACAAGCTGCCATGCAGGTATTCAAATCTGTGATATCTCCTCTGATAAATGTATAATGAGGATTTTCTAAAAACAAATTCACATTCTCCTGCTTTCCAGTAGACAAATTGTCTAAACATCGCACCTCGTAGCCCATATTTAAAATCGCTTCACATAAATTGGAACCAATAAATCCTGCTCCTCCTGTCACCAGAAATACACTATCCTTTGGAAAAATCAGATTTTTATACCCCATATTCCCTGTCCTTTCCTCTTTAGCCCCAAACAACAAGCTCCTTCGACAGTACTTCAACCTACAGTCTCCAGTAATTATATCCCGCTGAAATCAGTTTCTTCTTATCCAACATTCCTTTAATATCAACAATCACTTTTTGCCTATTCGCATCTTTTTTATACATCGCATCCAATTGTTCCATAGAAAGTTTACACAATTCTCCGTGGGCCACCGCAAGTATTACCGCATCCATTTCCTTAATTTCTTCCAATGCTGTAAATTCTACGCCATAAAGCATTGCTGCCTCTTCTTGGTCAGCAATCAAATCTGTAACAATCGGTGAAATGCCATATTCCTTTAATTCCTTTATAATATCTATCACCTTTGTATTCCGTGTATCTGGGCAATTCTCTTTAAATGTAAATCCTAGTACTGCAACCCTGGCATTTTTCACTGGAATATCTGCCTTAATCAGATTCTTCACTACATTCTCCGCCACATATCGCCCCATATCGTCATTAATCCTTCTTCCGCTAAGGATAATCTGACTGTGATACCCCAACTGTTCTGCCTTATAAGTTAGATAGTACGGATCAACCCCGATACAGTGTCCGCCAACTAAACCCGGAGTAAAATCCAGAAAATTCCATTTCGTTCCTGCGGCCTCCAAAACAGCTTTTGTATCAATTCCCATCTTGTTAAAAATAATGGCTAATTCATTCATGAAAGCAATATTTATATCCCGCTGGCTGTTCTCAATGACCTTTGCAGCTTCAGCAACACGGATATTCTCTGCTTTGTAAACTCCAGCTTTCACTACCATCCCATAAACACATGCCACTTCATTCAGAGTCTCTTCATCCATACCCGACACAATTTTCGTAATCGTCTCAAGCCTGTGTATTTTATCTCCCGGATTAATCCTTTCCGGTGAATACCCCACACTAAAATCCCTGCCGCACCTTAAGCCGCTTTCCTGTTCCAGAATCGGCACACAAATTTCTTCCGTAACTCCAGGATAAACCGTAGATTCATATACAACTATCGAACCTATCGTCAAATTTCTTCCCAATATCCTGCTAGCACTTTTTACAGGAGAAAGATCTGGTGTATGATCTAAATTTACCGGTGTTGGAACTGCTACAATATGAAATCTCGCTTCTCTCAGCCTTGTCTCATCAGTGGTAAACTCGACTGTTGTCTGTGCTATAGCACCATCTCCTACCTCATTCGTAGGATCAATCCCAGACTGGTAAAGTCCAATTTTTTCTTTGTTCAAATCAAAACCAATAACTCTTGCCTTATTTGCAAACGCAACTGCAATCGGCATCCCCACATACCCCAGACCAATTATACTGATTTTCTCTTGCTGACTGACAATTTTTTCATATAATTTTGCTTTCATTACACCACCCTGCCCCAAATTAAGAAGCAACAAATACCTCTATACATTCAGCACACAATAATCGCACCTAATATCTTTACGCCTCTATCAGAAGCCAGCTTTTTCTCCTGTACTATCAGGCTAGATTGGGACACCCCTCGTTTTTCTAAAAATAACACTGCATCATACTCATCTAGTTTCTTGAGTGCCGAAGACTGGCTTACAATCTGCATGTAAGGAGAACAGGCCACACACATCTCACCTGTTAGCTTCGCATACAATACTTTCAACTCCTTTTCAGGTACTGTACCAGAAAACATAATTCTTTTCGGCTCCTGATTCCCAGAATACCTTAAAATTGCTGACTGCACATTGACCGCTGCCATCTTTATCTGTTCTTCCATACTAATTTTTGCATAGCTTTGTTCCCTCATATTAAAAATCCATGTATCGATAAAACCAAATAATTTCTTTTTGGCTCCGGAAACCCTAATCACCCCCAACAATGGAATTCCAAACTCCAAATTAAAATTTTGCGTATCCTGCAGTTTACCTCCAAATAGGTACAGCAGCATTAATACAAAACATGCAAAAAAGACACCTAATACCAATCCCAAAACTGCATATTTCATCGCAGATAATTTTGGATTTATAGTTTCCACAATTGCACTATTTCCAGTACTTGGAATCTGCGTCTGCAGTTTTTCCAACTCAGAAACAGAATTCATATATGCTGTCCATACATCAGACTGATATTTTTTCAGTTCTTGGTCGGTCATTTCTGCCTGTCCTGAAAATAATAATGTCAGCTGATGTTCTCCCACCTGTGTCTGCAGATGTGAAGAATATTCCATAATTAACTTTTGTACGTGGTCCAAATATGTTTCACACAAATTACTGTCTGGCATCCTGACTTGAATCTGAAACACAATACTTCCATGACCTATGTCATCCAAATCTATATCATCGGTCAAATCAATTCCCTTCGTATTCTTATCATTGTTATTACCAATAAAAGAAATGAGATACTGCAAGTCCTCCATCGACAAATCTGCAGCTGCCATATGCAGCTGTTCTGCTAACTCGCCGCCCGATATATACGCAATATAAGCTGCAAACAAACTTTCCTGGCGTTCTTCGCACTCCATATGATAGGTCAGCGTCCCTGTTGCAACATGGTGAGCGTCCATCTGCATTACAGCCGAGCTGTTCAAATATTCCTCCTGCTGTTTCAGATTAAACTCCTTCTTCTCAATGACCTCTTCATACAGACTTTTCTCTGTCTGCGGATATTCCGATATCACTTCCTGTGTCCCAGACTGTTGGCCTATTGCAGTATAATATTTATAACCACCTGTCAATATCGCAAAAAACAGCATGGAAAAAACAATCCATCTCCACCTTTCCATCCAATAAAACAACAGGCTCATAAAATTAACTTCTTTCGCTCCTAGCCCTTGGTATTCATCCATTCTAAAAACCCTTTCACTTGAATAATATTATATTTTTCACTATATCGAGTTTATTATATTCTCTGACATATCTATTTTGTTTATAATTACTCATTCACACAAATATCTCTCAAAATTAAACATTGTTAAAATTTAGTCTTTAGATTTCTTTATCTCTTCTTCAGCCACCAATGCATTTTTTAATGCCTCTAACTCCTCAGACTTATCAAATCCCTCTGTAGATTCTGCCCTGGTCATAATCCGCAGTGTCATCAAGATTAGTTTAATATCCAAAAATATAGAATAGTTCTCTATATAAGTTAAATCTAATCTTATTTTATCGTACGCACTTGTATTATATTTTCCATAGATTTGGGCATACCCCGTCAATCCGCCTTTGACTTTTGTTCTATAAATAAATTCTGGAATCTCCTTGGCATATTTGTCCATATGCTCCACACGTTCTGGTCTTGGACCTACAATGCTCATATCACCTTTTATAATATTGAATATTTGTGGAAGTTCATCAATTCTTGTAGCCCTGATTATCCGTCCAACCTTCGTAATCCTTGGGTCATAATTTGTTGCCGGAATTGATTCTCCCTCTTTTTCAGCGTCCACCACCATACTTCGGAATTTTAAAATATTAAACTCTTTTCCATCCTTTGTTACACGCCTTTGTTTATAAAATATCGGACCACCATCCTCGGCTTTAATTGCAACAGACACAGACAATACAATAAATATACTGGGGAGCAGGGCAATAAAACAAAGAAATAAATCCAATATACGCTTAACTATTCGCTGTGCCAAAGTCAGCCCCGTTCCCTTAGACAATAGCAGGGGAGTATCAAATAAGGTAATCTCCTTTGCCCCTCTTATAATGATATCCGAAATCTTTGGAACAACATATGTACGTACTTCATTTTGATAACAATATTTTAAGATATCATTCCGTATCTGACCTGGTACATCATTAATAATGACTGCATCGTGCGTATCTATCTCTCTCTCTATTGCTTCATAGCCCTGGTCTACGCTGATAATCTTTGTAATATGATATTTATCTGGGCGCGCATCTATTTTAAATTTCAAATTTACTGCATTGTCATTATCATAAATCATTACCATATTTCTTGGTATATAATGACTATGGTAAATAGCTGTATATATATATACAAAAATCAAAACAACTACAAAATCAATACCAGTCAAAAGAAACATAGGCATGGGAGACAACATTCCGTTGGCAATCAAACATAATTGGAAATAAGTCACAAAATGTATAATACACACGGCTATCCATTGTGATATTACCACATCTCCTAACTTAAGATGTCCAAACTGAAAGCAGTCACACAAATAAAAAATAACAAATATCAGAATAATGTATACCCCTGCTAAAACAAACTTTCCTCTTCCAAAATATGGAGGAAAATCATCTGTTCTGTAGTATGTGCGCCAAACCAGATAGTATATAAGAGTAAGAACCATGATTTCAAGTATACCTTCCAGTTTCCTGATAATATGTTTTATTTCATCAAATGTTCTTCTATGTCGATTTTTCGCCCCATTCCCATGCATATCATAATTCTTTTTATCTGAAAGCATCTTCGAGTCCTCCAAAATTCATCCTAATAAAATGCACTGTCTATTTTACACTTTACCAAAAGACTCTGTCAATGTCTAATATTGGAAACCAAAATAACTGCCCCAAAATAGAATTTTTCTGGTCATTCTTCTAAATCAGCAGCCTATATATAACATCTGTGCTCTTCCATGCAATTTCAAAGGTATGGAATCAGCCGGAATAAAAATACAATCCCCTTTAATAAAATTAACCATCGTATTTTCGCCAAACAAAACTCCGCATCCATCTGTACACAGCAAGACACGAAAACTATTGCTTTCTGTCTGAATATCAGCCATATTTCTGTATCTCTCTGTATTTAATAACAAACGTTCTACTTGAAAATAATTACATCTGCACAACATTTCCATGGCATATCCATTTCTATACTTTAAAACACGCATTGGCTGCCTTGGGATACCGGTGCTTTTTAACTCTGCTACATCAAGTGCTTTGTCTATATGCAGCTCTCTCTTATTTCCATTCTTATCTATACGGTTGTAGTCATATAATCTATAGGTTAAATTTGAATTTTCCTGGATTTCGGCGATAACAATTCCCTCACCTATGGCATGTACCGTGCCGGCATTGACTAGAAATGCATCATCTTTCTCTACAGGAACATACTGCAGATAGTTCTCTATCTTTCCGTTTTTAATTGACTTCTTCAGTTGCTCCTTACTTATTTCTTTACGAAATCCATAAATAAGCCTTGCCCCCTTATCAGCATGAAGCACATACCACATTTCTGTTTTTCCCAGGTGCCCGCCCTCATTAACCTTTGCATATTCATCATTTGGATGTACTTGTACCGACAAATCTTTTTTTGCATCTATCAGTTTTACTAAAATCGGGAATTCTTTTCTCCTCTTTACATTTGATCCCAAATATTCCGGATGAGACTTCAACACTTCCCCCAACATCTGTCCTCTAAATTCTCCGCTTGCTACAACACTCTGTCCATCTGCATGTGTAGAACATTCCCAGGTTTCAGCAAGCGGTTCTATTTCCATATCTTTTCCATACTCATCTTTCAGCTTTCTTCCCCCCCATAAATAATCCTTTGCAGAGGGTGAAAGCAGGAACGGTTTGTGCATACTTGTTTCACCCATCACCATGCATCGCCAATTTCATACTTATTTTTATCCTGAACCGATATTTCCCGCCCTATCTGTACCTCTATCAATTTGAGTTCTGTATCCGCAATCACAGTATGTCTACATCCCGCCTGCATTGTTACCACATCACCGACACTGATTGGCTGCATCATACCATCTACTATGGTCCTGCCTTTACCACTAATGACTGTCCATACTTCATCCCGCCTGTTATGGCTATGGTAATTCATAGAGTGCCCCTGGTTTAGAGTTACTTTTATTGTCATACTCTCATCCTCCACATCAATAACCCTAAAACTTCCCCATGATTTCTCTGCAAACATCACTTGCTGATGTAGTTCATCAACGATTGGTTTGATATATGAACTCTGCTCTTTATCTGATACTAAAATACCTTCTGCGGAGGCACCAATCACAATATTGTTTAATCCCATAGCAATGATTGGCACGTCGAGTTCATTAAGGATATGAACATTATAACATTTATCATTCATTTTTACATTGCCAACAGAGGATTCATCCATTGCCTCCGTTAATGTGTTCCAAGTACCAATATCTTTCCATGTTCCGCCAAATCGTAATACTTGAATATGCCTTTCCTTTTCCACTACGGCATAATCAAAGGAAATCTTTGGAAGTGTATGGTAATTCGCATACAAATCCTCATAGTTGTCAATTCCTGTCAATTCCTCCACTTTATCCAACATATATCTTAATTTATAGGCAAAAATCCCCCCATTCCACAATGCTCCCTGTGAAATATATTCCTTTGCTTTCTGCATTTCTGGTTTTTCTTGGAAATTCAATACAGATGACACATATTCTGCACTCTCTGGGACAATATATCCGTATTTCTCACTTGGATATGTAGGTTCTATTCCCATAAGAATCAAATTTGCCTCACCTTTATCTACCTGCTCGGATAATTTTTTAAGCATTTTAAAATAGTCTGTCTCCACATAAGGATCCACTGGACAAACTACTACAGATTCCTCTGGATCAATACATTTTATATCAGCCAGATAAGCCGTTGCTAATGCAATTGCAGGAAATGTATCCCGTCTGCAAGGTTCGACACTGATATCAACATCATTACCCAACTGATTATATATTGCAGATGCCTGAGTTCTGGATGTAGCTATCGTTACTGTTGCATTAGAATCAGCATCCTTTATCTGACGGTAGATACGCTGAACCATAGATTCATACGCCCCATCATCTGTTTTAAATATCTTTATAAACTGTTTTGATCTTACATCATTCGAAAGAGGCCACAGCCGCCTGCCTGAGCCTCCTGATAATAATATTAAATTCATTATTCTTTCTGCCTTCCAAAACTATATGCAAATTTAGATTCCCTGGTTAATTGAATTTTTCTGGAATAGCCCACAGGCTACACTTCTTTCCTGTTTTCAGGATTATTTAAAAAATCTTCATACGACAGTCTTATTCCTTCTTCAAGTTCCGTTTTATATGTCCAACCAAGAGTTTTCGCTTTACTGACATCCAACAGCTTGCGCGGTGTTCCGTTCGGCTTACTTGTATCCCAACGTATTTCTCCTTGATACCCTATAACTGAAGCCACCAATTCCGTCAATTCCTTTATTGATAATTCCTTACCGGTTCCACCATTCACTGTTTCATCACCGCTATAATGATTCATAAGAAAAACGCAAAGGTTTGCCAGGTCGTCCACATACAGAAATTCTCTCAAAGCACTCCCATCCCCCCAACAGGTAACATAAGGTGCATTTTTTATTTTTGCCTCATGGAATCTCCGGATTAATGCAGGTAGTACATGACTGTTTGTTACATGATAATTATCATTCGGTCCATAGAGGTTGGTAGGCATAACTGAAATAAAATCTGTTCCATACTGTCTGTTCAAATATGCACAATATTTCAGCCCACTGATTTTCGCTAATGCATAAGCCTCATTCGTTTTTTCTAACTCCGACGTCAAAAGACAGTTTTCACGCATTGGCTGTGGAGCAAGACGAGGATAAATACACGATGAACCTAAAAATTCCAACTTTTTACATCCACACTTCCATGCAGAATGAATCACATTCATCTCCATCATCATGTTTTCATACATAAAATCAGCGGGAGACTCAGCATTTGCTATAATACCACCGACCTTTCCTGCCGGATGAAAAACATAGTCTGGTTTTTCATCTTCAAAAAATCTCTCCACTTCTTTCTGACGTGTCAGATCCAGCTCCCTATGAGTCCTCTTGATGATATTTGTATACCCTTGCCGCTCTAGTTCCCGCACAATAGCAGAACCGACCATACCTCTGTGACCAGCAACATATATTCTTGCTCCCTTTTCCATCTTTTTACTCCTATCTCACGATATAATATTCGTATATTCATTAGCAACTTTATTCATATCATGTTCTACCATAATTTTAACAAGCTCTTCAAAACTAGTCTTCTGCGGATTCCATCCCAGTTCTTCCTTTGCTTTTGCCGGATTGCCCAAAAGATTCACAACATCCGTTGGCCTGTAAAAGTCTTTTGATACCTCCACAACCACTTTTCCGGTCCTCTTATCAATTCCTTTCTCCTCAACGCCCTCGCCCATAAATTCCAATTCAATTCCTGCATACTGAAAAGCCAATGTACAAAATTCACGCACTGAGTGCTGTACCCCTGTTGCAACAACATAATCATCCGGTTTTTTATTTTGAAGAATTAACCACATACATTCTACATAATCTTTTGCATATCCCCAGTCACGAAGTGACGAAAGATTCCCTAAGTATAATTTTTCCTGTTTACCCTGTGCAATACGGCTTGCTGCAAGGGTAATTTTCCGCGTCACAAATGATTCTCCCCGTCGCTCTGACTCATGGTTAAAAAGGATACCAGAACAACAGAACATATGGTATGCCTCCCGATATTCTTTTGTAATCCAAAATCCGTACTGCTTTGCTACCGCATAAGGAGAGTATGGGTGAAACGGTGTGGTTTCGGATTGAGGTACCTGTTCAACTTTGCCATAAAGTTCAGATGTAGATGCCTGATAAATCCTGCAGGAATTTGTCAGACCACAAATCCTAACCGCTTCCAAGATGCGTAATACACCTACTGCATCGACATCTGCAGTATATTCTGGAACATCAAAGCTCACTTGCACATGGCTTTGCGCCGCAAGATTGTAAATCTCATCAGGACGTACTCTCCCCACAATTTGAACCATACTTAAAGAATCTGCCAAATCCCCATAATGTAAGTGAAAATCAGACCGATTTTCCAGATGTGCCGTCCGCTCCCTATAATCAACAGACGAGCGTCGTATTATCCCATGTACTTCATAACCTTTTTCTAATAAAAACTCAGCTAAAAATGAACCATCCTGACCGGTAATTCCGGTAATCAATGCTTTTTTCATTTAAGACATTACCTCCATAATTAATCTCTTTGCTCCATTTCCATCAATAATAGACCGTTGGATTTTTGATATCCTGGTACGTTCATCAAAATCCTGCGCCAAATCCACAGCGCTTGTTATCAATTTCTCAGACAATTCAGGAACTCCAATCCTTCTAACATCACCAATAGAATGCATGATATTACGTGTGCAAAACCCTTCTGCCCCAAGAGCCTGGTTATCTGCAAGAACATATGTAACCGTCGGAGTTTGTGTTGCGCATAATTCATAAAGAGTGGATCCGGCTGCGGAAACAGCCACATCTGCTTGCTGCATTAAACTACTCATATTTTTAACATTAGTATGTAAAAAAATATGAGTATCAGAATTTACAATCTTTTCAATTTCTGCCCTGTCGTCATTAAGTCCCCCAATGATAAAATGAAAATAGAACTGATCAAATCGTTCTTTAGGTCCGACAATGAGTTCAGCAATACTTTTTGATATATGTTCTGGATCCGAACCACCAGTTGAAATCAAAATATTTTCAGCTTTTCTTTTTACAACTCTTTCGGACAGTCCCTGAAATTCCGCTCTAAGCGGGGCATAACCTGTCCCAAGTAAAAACCGGGGTTCTGGATATCCGCTGGCTCGATACAATTCTTTATAATACTCTTTCCTATCCGGTCCATAAATATTATAATTAATAAGTATATCACAAGGGTAAGCAAATGAACAGACATCATCAATATAAACAAGTATGCATCCTATCTCCCGACAGTACTCCCAAAGCGTATTTAGATAAAATTCTGTCACATAATAAGAATCAACAAATAATACTGAAGGATAAACAGTATTTATCAACTCCCTCATCTGCTCTAATTCAGACGACAGGTTTCTATAATCTGTATGGAAAATACTGTTTTCATGACCATGTTCGTGTATTGTAGGATACACACCTTCATCCGCAGTAACAAATAAACAATGCTCTCCTAAAATCTTACCTGCTTCTGCAATGGAGAGGCAACGCATAATATGGCCAGAACCAATATCACTGTTTCCGTCTGCACGAAATATGATCATAATCTATTGCCCCCTTTATTAAAATAAATTTTTTTGTCATCGGAACCTCAAGAAAACGATACGATAAAAATCCTACTCCCCATAAAATAACTAATAATCCTATCATTGCATATAAATTAAGACAATATTTAATAATAAATTCTGGCAGAAAATAATATATTCTCATAACTACCGCATGCCATATATACACCCCAAAGGAACGTTGAGATAACATTGTCCAAATACTTTTTTCTGTAATGGCAAAAAGGTTGGCTTTGCGTAAGATTAAAATCAAGAAAGGCCATAAAAAAAACGTAGTGATATATTGTATGTTTTGTGTATAGCCATGAATGATAAAGAATACTATAACTAATATTCCCAATACAGCACCTATTATTACCAATCTGCTTTTTTTATCTATACCCTGAAAAATTTTCTCGAATATCATTCCCCAGAAAAAAGCCATATATCCCCTTGCAGAATACTCATTAAAAAAAGGAAAATTTATCTTATAAGTCAAAACTCCTACTCCTGCAAAAATGGTTATAATAAACAAATACTCATAAGGAATCTGAAGTATTTTCGACACCCATACCTCAAAATACATTACTAGGTAACACAACATCAAAACACTAATATACCACACAGGATTATTAATCATAGGATTTTCAACCACCCATCCTGCCTGTATTCCTAAACATGCGCATATCGCCCCCCATAAATCAAATACCCTATCTTTCACCCATGTATGGTGAAGCAAATAATATGCAACGATTCCTATAGAGTCAGCTATAACGCTGATGGACACCAAAGGCAGCAGTCTCATGGCTCTCTTAATATAAAATTCAAAGAAAGACTCCGTTGTAAGACTGCTTAGCCACCTAGATGCACAAATTCCGCTAATTATGAAAAACAATTCTACCAGATATCCAAAATAAAACTTACCTGCCCAAAAGTTTATATAAGAAAATCTAACCCCTGTGAGTTGTTGATAATGATGAAAAACAATAAGGCATGTTGCAATGACTTTTAAAAAATCTAAGGATACATCTCTATTATTCTTAACGTCATTCTCAAGCTTTTGTACCGTACTCATAATGCATACCACCTTTTTATGTACACTTACTTTTCCTTTAATCTAGCAAACACATATATCAAAAAAATCAACATGACAGCGCCGTTTGCTATAATATACCGCCAACAGACCCATATCATGTTTCTGTTAAATTCCAAAAATCTATTTAAAAGAAATAATAGAACAGACACAATGGAATATGTAGCCGCAATCATTCCTTGTCTCCTCATAATTGTAATCGGAACCATAAGGTAGTAAGACAATGCATAAAGAGAGCCGCCACATAATAATAATATAAATTCCTTTCTGTATAACGTCAAATCTATTTTGTACATTAACGATAGTAATGGAAGTGCAAACCAAATACAGGCAACTAGAAATAACATAGTTATGGCAATCACAAATATACACTGCCTTAGAATATAATGCCGAAACAATTTATATAACCTGTCGTTCCATAAATTCCCCATTTTTTTTATAAACGGCTGATATACAAACTGATTTAATAGCGTGATAACAAACACCGGCAACATTAAATATCCAAAAACAGCCTGTATTTCTTCTGTTGCGTATGCATCAATTGCATATTTAGGCGCGTTTGCAATATACACTGTCAAACTTGTCCCAACTGCCAGTGGAAAACACTCTTTTCCAAGATACAGGATTTCAGCGCCTTCATGCAGCCTCTTTTTGTATCCTGCTCCCCAACTCCAAGCATCTTCCTGGACTTTTGAACATTTTTTTAGTAGGAATATGATGTCTAAGCCTGCGGAAACAAGTATTCCTACAAAAAAAACATTTTCTATTGTTACCTTAAATAATATCATTAGGCACATCAACGCAGTCACAGCGGTCTGCCTTACAGCCATTATCCATGCCCCGGTAAAAAATTGATCCTTTTGCTGAAACCATCCTAGAAATACGTCCTCTACTCCATCTAATTGTTTTAATAGAATAATCTCAAATATAATTCGTACTTTCTGGATATCATATTCCCCAACAGAAAACTTTTGCCACAAATAAACCATGCTTAAAAATACTGCCATAAGGCAGGTGGCACCTCTGTGTAGCAGATACACACGAAATGAATATTTCTCTGACAGATCCGTTACCTGAAAATTTCTGACGCCATAATTGCATATTGACAGGGCTAAATTTGCAACTGCATACCCAATAGTAATTATTCCTGCCATTCTTACAGATTGCCACCGGGAAACCACTATCAATAAAAAAGCACACTGGCAAGCTGCCACTCCGCCTCCAACAGCATTTACTATTATATCTTTTTTTTTCCTCAGCAAACTATTCATAATTAAATTCCAAGCTTATCACAGTCTTAAAATATAGCATCCCGCACGATTTGAACTATCTGTCACCTTACCTATATTATCTGGAAAATAACTAACGACTTTTAACAATCTTTCTGGTCTGCTCTCCTTTAGTCTTATAAATTCAGCTGCATCATCCTCATTCAGTATAAATACACTTTTTACAGCCATCGGCTCTGATATACGCTCTAACTTCGGTTTCTTACCAAGAGCAACTTCAATAACTGCTTGAGTATAATCTACGCCTGTCGAATATCTTACAAGATCACTTCCTATGCAATCCCCGCCCATTCTGGCTCCAATTTCTATAATTTTAATTTCGCCCCCATTGGTAATCTTAATTTCACTATGGGATGCCCCATTTTTAATCTCTAATGTATCCAAAGCTCTAAAAATAATACTTTTTATACTATCTATTGTTTCCTCTGTTACATTTGCCGGCTCAACATGTGCCTTTTCGATATAGTAAGGCTGACCTGTTGTAAACTTTTCAGTCAACGCAAGAAAGCGGTGTTTACCTTCAAATGATATGCATTCTACACTATATTCTTTTCCTTCAACATATTCTTCTATCAACGCATATTTTTCAAAGCTTTCAGATATCGCCCTTTCAACTGCCTGTACAATTCCTTCTTCATTCTCCAATTTACACACTCCACGGCTTCCACTTCTATCAGTTGGTTTTACAATAACCGGGTAGCAAAGATCCAACATTTCTAACTTTGTATTGGCATTAACCTTTATACTTTTTGGACTAGGGTCACCTCTCAGTCCAAAGGCTAAACGCATCAGATATTTATTTGTGCTCTTATATGTTGACTCCATACTGTTTCCATACAAGCCCATATGGGATGCCACATAATTCACAGTAATTACGGCTAAATCCGAAGCAATACTACATACCCCATCAATTCCAAGTTCAAGACATTTCTTTAAAATACTTTCTTTTTCAGTAATACTGATTGCATAGAAATAATCCGCTGCTTCTTGCCCAACCTCTTTTAGCCCCCAAGAAAAAACATGGGTTTCTAATCCCATTTCTTTTGCTCTCACTATTAAAGGCATTTGCAGATAGGAAGCCCCAATAATAGCTAACTTTCTCATACGCCTATACCTCCAGAATCTATCTTAAAAATGTTATTGGTCTGTCATCAGCCTTAACCTGGTGATAATGGTGGTAAACTTTTCTCTCCCACTCCTTTTTATAGTCTTCAAGCCACATCCGTAAATCTACATATTTCGGCGACCATTCCAGCTCTCTTTTTGCCTTTGTGATATCGTACACATATCCCCTCTTTAAACCTGGCTTATCAGGCCGTAGAATTACTTTGGACTTCTTTTTATGTGTTCCAAAGACCTCGGCAATTGCGAGGGCCTCCTCATATTGAGAATACCCTTTTCCACTGGCAATCTGGAATACTCCTTTTGCCTTTCTGGAATTCAAGGCATCTAAAAATGCCGTCAGGACATCCTTAATGTACACATGGTCCCTAACAATGCTTTGGTCCCCCCATACTTCAATTTCTTCACCTTGTACAGCCTTACTGACAAACCGTTCAAATGTACTCATACAATAAGAACCATCTGGAGAAAGTGTACCCATCATCTCACCATAGCCATGGACGCCTGTCAGACGTAATGCCACCGCTTGCATATCATAAGTGTCATTATAATAGTCCACTAATTTCTCTGTTGAAAGTTTTGAAATAATATATAGTGTATGCGTTCCTGCAAATGAAATATCATTCTCTGAAATCACTTTCTTGTTTACATTGTTTGTAACCTTATGGGTTGAAGCAAATATCACCTTCTTTATTTTATTATCCCTGGCAAATCGCAAAACCCTTTCTGCCCCTAAAGTATTTACCTCAAAAAAAACACTTGGTGATACACCTTCAAACTCCGGGAGAACCGTAGCCAAATCAATAACAGCCTCCACGTTTTCTGTTGGCAGTCTTTTAAAAGCATTCTCATCCGTAATATCAAAATGTAGAAAATCTATCCCTTGGTTCTCTAAAAATTTCTGACCGTCTATTGAACGCCCAAGCGCCAATACATGGTATCCTTTTTTCCTTAGAAAAGGGCACAAATACCTTCCTATATAGCCCGTAGCGCCAAAAACAATTACCATATTCCCCGCCGGTTGATTTTTTAATATATTTTCTTTATCACAGCGTTCCTTGAAAATCTGCCAGTAACCGCTCTCCAACTCAGCTTTACAATCCACCATCATTTTCTTATAACTCGTATACTTAGGTGCGAAATCAAAATCCCTCTTTGCTTTATCCATACGGTATAAATATGATAGCGTACTATTCTTCTTGTCTGGCTGATAAACTACTTTACTTTCTTTTTTACTTCCAAATACGTCAATAACAGTTTCCGCCTGTTCTTCAAGATCCACTTGAATATGGCCTGTCATATTATACAGTCCCTTGGCATGTCCGCTTTTCATTGCCAAAACGTAAGCGTCCGCCACATCTTTTACATATATCAGATCCCTTTTTAAATGTGGATTCCCCCATATTTCAATATCTTTTCCTTCTTTCGCATTATCAATGAATGTTGCTATTCCAGATTTTTTCGACCTGCCATTTACAAATATCATGCCATAGGAATCCACTCCATAAACTGATGGAAGGCAAAACCAGGCACACTGCATATCATATTGCTGGTTATAGTATTCCATGATATCATTACATGCACATTTACTGATTATATACGCTGCATGATCTCCTGAAAGGCTAAAATTCCTAGATGCGTCCTCCATAATAGGATATTTTTTATCCCAGGCTCCTGATACGTCTCTATAGCTACAATTTCCGATAATTTTTTTTATATTATTTTTCCGGCAGTACTCCAATATGTTAATTGTCCCTATCACATTGATACGAAAATAATCAGATACATTATCCGTATTCTTTAAATCAGCCGTACTATTAGCCGGCATTAAACCTGATAAAATAACAACTCCGTCTATATCATCCGAAGGCAGTTGTGAAAACTCCTCTTCATGCGTTATATCAATTTTATAAAATATTGCCCCCTTTTCCCTTAAAGCATTCCCTCTTTCCAGGTTTCTTCCCACAGCAGCAATCTGGAAACCTGCATCCATAAAAGCTCTTGTTGTATACATTCCTATAAATCCTGTCGCTCCAAATATAAGAACCAAATGTTTTTTCCTCCCTCCCATGGACAGTACTGGCTACACAGCCGAAAAATTTATCCATCAAATTGCATATATAACAAGTTCTTCTAATTTTGAATTATTAAAACGCAAAAAGATTTTATATGTACTGTCAATCTCAAGGATTGTCCGAATCATATTATAGAAAAGTATTCGGTCGAAACCTACTTTAGCCGCCAATATCGGATGGTTTTCCTGAATAACCCGTCTTGCTCCTTCTACTATCTTCTCGGCGCCACGCATTGCTACTTTGATCATATCAACGGGCATGCCTCCCCTATTTTCTAAAAGTGAATCAAGCGGAACAACATGTATGCTTTCGCCGTCTCTTTCTGATTCTCTTGCAGTCAGCCCTACGCTATTTGTTTCCTCCTCCAGATAGGAAAACGAAATATCTTTCTCTTCATTCCAAACACATCTGTTAAGTATCTCAACCTTTTGTGAAATTCCTTTTTCACATGCAAACTCCTTTATCTGCCTGCATAATTCAGCATCCCCTTCAATTGCCCATATCTTTGTAAAAATATGATTTGTAGCATTTAGGAATTCATTGATTGTATCTCCAGTATATGCGCCAACATCTACTAAAGTAGTTCCTCGTTTCACTTTGAACAAAGAATTATCAAAATATGTGCTTATACCATCACATACATGAAACATTCTAGTTGTATCGTTATGTATCGCGGAATCAATCCATGCTATAAAGCATTCTTTTGACTTTTTATCTGCCGCTAATTGATAAACTTCCTCAAATTTTTTCAAATTGTACTGCAAATATTCCTTTGAAAGCTCCTTGCCTTTTTCAAAGGATAAACTCGTTGGATAATATATTTTCTTAATAAACGGACATTTGTGCTGTAACTCCTTTCCTGCGCCAAAATTAGTCATTCCCATTACAAGGCAAACATCAGTATTTATCTTTTGTAGGAATATACTTACAGAAATTATAGGCACCTCGCCTAAAACGTTTTTTTCAGAAAAGAAATTATCATCTACCACACAGGCACTTACTTCTTTATCTACGCTTCGTATTAACTTGACCGCTGATTTTGCATAACTCCCAGCACCATAAACATATATCGGAAATTGTTCTAAAGCAATATCCTTCTTTAAATCAATAACGCCGTCTTCAAAATGTACTAGTTGTATTAAATCAATACTCATTTTTAATATCCTCCTCAATATTATATGTTTCTCTCACAATAAATTGCGGAGTACTGCAAATTGTCATATAAATCCTTCCGACATACTCCCCTATAATTCCCATAACTACCAGCAATAGCCCCGAAAAAAATATAACTACTGATATAAGCGAACTCCACCCCGCTACAATTTCAGGATCTATAATTTTTCGTATTACAATAAAAATAGTAAATATAATTCCAATAAACGAAAATATAGTCCCTGTAATTGATGCAAAGCGCAGTGGCTTTATTGAAAACGCTGTAAAACTATTTAAATAAAGATTTACCAGCTTATCCAATGTGTATGATGTTTTTCCTTCCATACGGCTACGTTCTTCCATTGGAACATTAATCACTTTCCTACTAATTCTAAGCAGTAAACCCGCAATATATGGATATGGCCCTTGATATTTTCTGATTTCATTTGCAACTGCGCGTGTAAAAGCAATAAAATTGCTTAACTCTAAGCCTTGAGGACGGTCTGTCAAAAGGTACGAAGTAAAATCATTTAGTTTACTGCCAATATTTTTAAAAATGCTTTGCTTCTTTTTTAAGTAAGAAGCCATAGCAATGTCCCAACCTTCATGTAATGGCTTTAGCAAAGCATCTACCTCGTCGACAGGGCATTGTCCATCATCGTCTAAATACACAATATAGTCCCCCCGTGCGTAATTAATTCCAGCCATAATCGCCGATGGCTGTCCAAAATTTTTCATTAGGCTTACGGCCTTTATACAGTTATCTTTTCGTCCGTATTCTTTTAAAACATCAAAAACATTATCTGGTGATCCATCACATACTGCTATAATTTCATAATCAAATAGCTGTAGTTCATACATCACTTTTTGAATCTCTTCAAGCACAAAACCTATTGTTTTTTCACTACGATAGCAAGGGATTACAAAACTAACCATTTCCATTATTTTTTCCCGTAAAATCCTTTCACTGCCTCAATAACCTGATAAACATCCTCCCCAAGCCCATAGTATAATGGCAGCCTAAGCAACCGTTCACTTTCTTTTGTCGTATATTTATCTTGTCCATAAAATGTTCCGTATCTTTTTCCTGCTGGTGATGAATGGAGTGGTACATAGTGAAACACTGCATTTACACCATGCTCCTTCAGATATTCAATTAATAATGTTCTTTCCTCCAAATTCTTGGCTTTAATAAAGAAAATATGTGCATTATGTTTTACCCCTTTGGGAATAGTTGGAATATCAATAATCCCTTCTTCCTGCAGTTTTTTTAGATTATCATAATATCTTCGCCACGATACCATCCTATCATTTAAAATCAGTTCCAGATTTTCTAGCTGTCCATAAAGATACGCTGCATTAAGTTCACTGGGAAGATAACTTGAGCCAATGTCCTGCCAGGTGTATTTATCTATCTCTCCTCGAAAAAATTGACTCCGGTTAGTTCCCTTTTCCCTAATGATTTCCGCACGTAACATATGCTTTTTATTTTTTATAAGCAACGCTCCCCCTTCCCCCATACTCACATTTTTTGTCTCATGGAAACTAAGACATCCAAAATCTCCTATTGTCCCCAAACATACTCCTTTATATTCACTGGCAATGGCCTGTGCCGCATCTTCTATAACCAAAAGTTCATGACGTCTGGCTATATCCATAATCGTATCCATTTCACATGCAATGCCCGCGTAATGTACCAGAACAATCGCCCTAGTCCTATCTGTGACTGCATCTTCAATTAACCTTTCATCTATATTCATTGTGTCTGGACGAATATCTACAAACACAATTTTTGCCCCCCCCCGAAGCACAAAAGCCAACGCAGTGGAAACAAAAGTAAATGAAGGCATAATAATTTCATCGCCAGGCTTAATATCCGAAAGCAACGCTGCCATTTCCAATGCATGCGTACAAGAAGTCGTAAGCAGTGCTTTAGGTATACCTAATTTTTTTTCAAACCATTGATTACATTTTGACGTGTATACTCCATCACCGCAAATTACACGCGATTTAATAACATCATGAATATACTTTTCTTCTACGCCTATAAACGGCGGGCAATTAAATGGTACCATCGTCATAAACTCCTGCTATATTCCTATAGATTTATTCTTAATTAGTATAAGTTAATTCTTTTTTACAGCTACAATAACAATACTGCTGCCAAATTTCACAACTCCCGCTTTTTTTAATTGTCTTCTCTCTATCCTTTGTAAAAAACTTATTATAACATTCACAAATCTGCTTCTTATTTTAAACTGTTTGTTTGTAATGTTTTCTTTTTCCTCAATATCTCTATCCTCATATCGTTTTATAAAACCTAAATTCTCCATCCAGACACGAACAATAAGAATCGGCAAAAACAAAAATTCAAAAAAATAATTACTATATATAATACGGAATCCACAATTTTCCAATAATTCTTTTAATTCCCGTATTTTATATCGCCGAAAATGTCCCGATGATTCATCTTCACTACTCCAAAGACACATAAATGCAGGTACTGTTATCAATATTTTTCCGCCTAAAACCATCTTTTTTCCTAAACATTTTAAAAACTTATCGTCACGCTCAATATGTTCCAGTACGTCAAGAAGCATTATTTGTTCTATAGATCCATCAAGAATACTTTCCTCATCAACTGTTCCACAATACACCTCTGTCAGCCCCCGATTCAATGCGTTTATACAAGCCTTTTTACTAGGTTCTACCAAGCACATACGAAATCCTGCTTTCTTTGCCTGACAGGTTGTATATCCATTACCACCGCCAATATCTATAATAAATCTGCCTTTCTGAAAAAAACTCTTTAAAATCCAAACAATTATTGAACTCCGATATTGAAACCACCATGATTCATCTTCCAGATTAAATAATTCATCCTGTTGAGTATCTAAAAAAGCAGTCTCTATTTGCCCCCCCCCGAATATATATAGTTCCTTATATTTATTCCAATATTGAGGATTAAAAAAATCTAACATTACAATACTCCTCCATCTACTAATCCATTATGCCTTAAGGAATAGGCTAGATTCTGATGCCACAGTATAAATAAATCATCTGCAATCGTCTATCTCATAACCATCTTTCATCATATGTATCACTTTTTCTTTTCCGAGATTTTTGGCGCGTTTTAGTGCTTTATCATAAGAAAGCCTTTCATGTTGTACACTCGTTAGCCCATAACCTTTAACTGGTACATCTCGAAAATCATAATATAATCCGTCTTGGACATATGAAGCGTTAATGACTCCTACTCCTGTCAATGCCGGATAAACATAAATTTGGAACAATGAATTAGTCGCAATCCCAGTCACTGCTGCATCTGGTTCTAAATAAATTGTGTATTTTTCTGGAAAATTTCCCACAATTTTCCTAATTTCCATTAACTCTTCAT
>CANOBT010000050.1 GCA_947564305.1 uncultured Lachnospiraceae bacterium
TATTCTAGTTGATGTCAATAGAAAAAAGCCTCCTCTAAAGGAAGCTTTTTCTATCTTGCAATATTCTTTGCCTTGACTGATTCCATCTTCAAAATTTATCTCATTCAAAATCAAACAACTCATCAAATTGAATCTTAAAATTAGGGAACATGACAATCTGCAGCTCCTCTTTGTTTTCTTCGGTAATTTTTTTGTACAAATAAGAGTACGCCGTACCATCTTCTTTAAAATCAAACATATATATTTCTACCTGCTTTTTACGCCAATCAACAAGCCAATATTCAGAAACACCGACTTTACAATATATCTGCATTTTTTCGCCGCGGTCATATTCCTCTGTTGAATCTGAAAGGACCTCCATGACAAACCGTGGAATACCAATAAAGGATACATTCTTTCTATCCCTGATATTACATATGATAGAAACATCTGGTATAACTATTTTATCATCATTTTCCCGCCACTGATATTGAACGCCATCGCCAAATACACGGCATAAACTATCTTTTATCTGATTTCCAACTTTAATGACAAAATTATTGATAACCATGGAATGTTCTATATATGTTTTGCTCATATCCTCAATTGGTAAGATACTCATTTCATTAGCTCCTTTTTCAAATTTAATTTCTTTCTCCCCTTGCTATAATATAACTATAGCAGAAAATCAAATTACAGACAATGGTATTTTTACTTTTCTATTTTGTGTATAATGCGTTCGCTTCAATATTGGAGGATTCTCGAAATATGAGAAGACTCGAATCAGAAAACGGATATCTCGAATATAGGAAAAATATCTAAAATCAGACAATTTTATTGTAGAAATCTGTCAAATATGCTAAAATTTTAGAGTGGCGGTAAATTTCAGGTACAGGTAATAGATTCCTTAAGAGGGAATTTATTGCCTTTTTTGCTTTTTTATATATGTATTTATAATAAAAACAGGAGGTTGATTCATGTCAGAAACAGCAAAAGAATATTTTCGGTTTCAAAAGGTAGAGGATTACTTCAGTACGGTATCTTCATGGGATACGGTGCAAAAAGCAGAGAAGTGCCAATGGAATGAAGAAAAGAGGACGCTTGTCCTTCATTTAAAAACGAGCATGTCAGAGTGTCCGAATTGTGATATGTTGATTCAGATTATGACAGGAAGTTCCTTTCGTCTGCAATTCCACCCCAGGAAAAAAGAAAAAGATTATTCAGACTACAATTCACGTGCAGTAATTCAGGACACTTTTTCTGAGTTAGCGGAGATGATTACTGCGGAGGAATTCGAAGCGGAATTTGACGACAGCAACAGCGGTTATGCGGAACTTCGTTTCCATGGAAGCCTGGTTCATATTACAACCATTGTCAGAGTAAAATATAATCCGTTCGCAATAGAAGTTCTGCGCAATCCGGATGGTTCTCATGAGTTCCAGCGTATATGGGGAACTTCCTATGATGGTCTTCGGTTTACAGCAACAGGAGGAATGGATGATTATCAAATTGTCCAGACAATAGACAAACCATTGTCTGCAAAGTATGTCGGATTTGGCGAACAGGGGGGACTAAATCTGATAAAAAATAACCAGAGGGTGACTTATTTCAACTATGATAACATGAAATACAGTCAGGTTTACGGACGCGGACCGTTGGAAGAAAGAGAGCCATTATACCACTCAGATCCGTTTTTTATGGAAGTCAACGGGGTTCCAAAACAGGAAAGTGTCTATGGAATTTTTATTGACAATCCTTCGGAAACGCTTCTTGACATGGGATATTATAATTCCGGCGAGTATCGTTTTGGAATACGTTATGGAACGCTGGACTATTATGTAATTGTTGGCAATTCATGCGGCGACATCATCAAATCTTTCAGTAATATTGTAGGTACTTCCCGCTTAGTTCCCCGTTTTGCTCTTGGCTATCATCAAGGCTGCTATGGGTATGAATGCCGGAGTGATCTGGAGGAAACAGTACGTCATTATCGGGAAAATAACATTCCGCTGGACGGCCTTCATGTGGATGTGGATCTGCAGAATAAGTACCAGACCTTTACCGTGGATAAAGAGAAATTCGGAGATCCAAAGGAAATGTTTGGAAGCCTGCGTGCACAGGGGGTGAAGTGCAGTACCAATATTACGCCAATCATTAGTAATCGTCATACGGAAAACTATCAGACCTACCAGGAGGGAATAAAGAATAACTATTTCGTTACCGATGAGCGCTTTGATCCGGAAAATCCGGATGGAAGGACCTATTATAAATATGCCGGCGGTGTGGAATATGAATATCCATTCAACGATAAAGAGGAAAATTATAATACCGGCAAGCCATTTATCGGAGAAGTGTATTATGGAAATAAGGGCTCTGAAGAATTGGGAACGTCCGGACATTATCCGGACCTGAACCGTAAAGAGGTCCGTAAATGGTGGGGTAAGCAGTACGAATATCTCTTTTCACAGGGACTTGAGATGGTCTGGCAGGATATGACCACACCATGTCTTCGGGATTCCAGAGGAGATATGTTATCATTTCCTTCCCGATTGTTGGTAAACAATGATTATACGAAGTCCAAAAACGGAAAATATGAGAAAACACCTGTCATGCGGATTTGGAACCTGTATTCTTATAATTTACACAAAGCAACCTATCATGGACTTAACAATCTGGAATGCAGAAAAAATAAGAGGAACTTTATCATTGGAAGAGGATGCTTTACCGGCATGCAGCGTTTCGCAGGACTTTGGACGGGCGATAACTCTTCCAGCTGGGAATTTTTGAAGATAAATATTTCACAAGTATTGGCGCTGGGACTTACGGGACAGGCATTAAGCGGTCAGGATATCGGAGGTTTTGAACCGGACAAAGAAGGCGAGCAGTGGGCCGATCCGGAACTGGTAATCCGTTGGACCGCAATGGGAGCCTTTTTGCCCTGGTTCAGGAACCACTATATCCGCAAGGGAAGAAAGTTGTTCCAGGAACCTTATGCATTTCAAGATGTGATCGGCCAGGTTTCGGAATCAGAGAAGCCCATGTACCGCGCGGTTCTTCCGGTTTGTAAATACTATATCGAACTTCGCTACCGGCTGCTCCAATTGTTTTATGACGCCATGTTTGAAAACACATTGAACGGCATGCCAATCTGCCGCCCGTTATTTGTGACAAACCCTGAAGATAAAACGCTCTTTGGCGACAGTCAGTCCTTTATGAATACGGAATTTATGGTTGGAAATGATCTGCTGATTGCACCGGTGTTAGAAAAGCAGACGGCCGAAAATGACTATGGAAAACGAGATGTATATCTTCCGGCCGGGAACAAATGGTATCAGTTTAAGGACAGCAAATGCCCGCTTGGCGCTGCAATAGACGGCGGTACTAATATTAGCCAATTTGACGCGCATATCAGCGATGATGAGGGACATATCTCATATATTGTTCCCATGTATGTCAGGGAAGGTGCAGTTCTTCCTGAGATAGAGCTGGAACAATATGTCGGGCAGAAATGGGAGCAGAAAGAGGCAAATACAATCACCTTAAACATTTATCCGGGAGAACGCGGAGATTACACAATGTATTTGGATGACGGCATAAGCCGCTCCTCTCAGCCGGAAAAACTATCTGAAATCGGCGCAGATCCGGAAGCCAAGGGTGAGTATCGGGAAGTACACATCCATCATGAATGGAAGGAAATGGGACACCGTTCTATTGAAATAGAGCGTGTACACGACGGATATACCCCGATTTATGAAAAATATATGTTGCTAGCAATACTCCACGGAGCAGAAGAACCCGAAAGCATTCCGTCTATTTCTGTAAACAGTGACTTATTAGAAAAACTGCCTGACAGAGATGCATGCATTAACGCCAAGGGACATGCCATGTATTATGACAGCGGACGCCGTATTACCTATGTGAAGCTTATGGATAATTGCAGTAAATTTGTCTTGGATCTGCATTATTCCCGCTGTTAAATCGTGTGATGTCCGGATATTTTGTTTGCGTTAAAATCTGCTGATAGAAGTATTTGGAAATATCAGCCATATATGAATTGTAGTAGAAGGGAGAAACGATGAGTAAATTAGTAGAAGAAGCCGTTAAGGTTTTAAAGGAAGCATCAGTAAATATTGATAGGATTTCAGATGAATTGTCTGATAATATTGGTACAGAAGATTTTGAAAAGGTGAATCTTGCATATGAAATTGCATCTGTTCTGGATGTATATACTTCTCAGATATCTGGAGAAGAAAAAGTATACGAAGGCCATTGTGAGGTAGATAACAAGCGGGCCCTCGTAGCGGTTGATGGATTTAAGGTTCGCGGAAAAATACAATTTGAAATTATGATAGATGGAAAATGGGCAAAAGGTCATCGAATTAATTCACAGTATGGGCAAGTATTTTACTCTTCGGAGACAGGCAGCCGGATATTAACTTCCGATGATTTAGGAAGAGTTACTCTACCATTAAAACTAGATGAATGAACAAGGATCTAATAATTTTATGTAACAGAGGAAATAGCCAGCCTGCGCTCAATGTGTAACAGAGCGCTCCCGCAAAGTCTTCTTCCTCATCTTATGAATGATTTTTCGAGAGTAGCCATACAAAAAACGGAGGTAAAACAATGAGTACAAAGTACAACGTAGTCATCAGAAATAAATCATTAATGAATGAGAACATGTGTATTTTCCAAAAACTTCCAAACCAGTCGGGAAATATTTTTTCTTTGGCATGGTTTAGCAAGCACTGCTATTCACACACTTCACTGACATTTGAATGGGTCGTAGAATACTGTGCCCATTGGGCAGAAACCGGTATCTTAAAACCAGGTATTTCTTTTAGAGCCGCGCAAATGGTAGAGGCAGATCCTTCTGACCAGAAAAATAACTCTTTTGGTCTGACTCTTCTTAATGGTGCATACATGTTTACATCTACAACAAAGCAGGCAGATGCCGGCACAATCGGTATTTTCCCGGATAACAATATTCCAAATTTACAGGCTTCTATCGGTATCGGAATGAATGGTGAACCCGCATTTGCAACCCAGGCGCTCATGAATGATAATTTTATTTTTGAACCCAAGGTTCGTTACTATCTTGTGTTTGGCAATTATGAGCAAGGCATGGTTATGGATTTAACAGCCAGCACGGACGCGTTTGAAATTATATTCCCTAAAAACGTTTTTCAAAGAGAAATCGAGTTAGGTGATGATAATATGTTCCGTTATATAAAATAATGAAATCACCTTGACAAATTATTACATGTATGTAATAATAACATCATGTGGCGCATAACATGTAATATGGTCCTTGAAAACTGAATAGACCTTTCCAATATAATCTCAAGGAAGGAGTGGTTAGCTGTGGAAATAGCCGCTGTAAATAAAAAGGGCAGTCTTATCCCTGTGATTCAATTTTTTGAACAATTTGAGGAATTTTCTCAAAATACAGCTTTAATGGAGCAGACTGCAAGAAATCTCAAGGCAATAATCCGGCATCCAGATGATATCATGTACATTGCTCAAAAATCAGGGCAGGGGTATCATTTCTTCGTAGATGGCAGAACAAAAAGATATGCTGTCTTCTTTGAAATTCAGGATGACATGCTGGTACTTAAAACAGTTGATTAATCATTTGTATTTTGAGGGGGACCAGTACTCCTTAAAAGATACAATCCTTCAAATATAGAGAATATATATCGATGTCCGGCTAGTATATATCAGCATTGGTCATGAGCATGTCATATATACTTGGTCAAATTAAGGAGCGCTCTGGCGATTCGCATAACTATCGCTAAAAGAAGCGGATTTTGTAAGCATAGAATGATTACGAAGACAAAGGACGGAAGGAAACTTCCGAAAGGCGGGAGTAATGGTTATCATAATGATGAACCACCGGTTCCGCTGCAATGGACATCGCCTCAATGAGGATTACGGACTATTCAGTTTTTTACTGGCGGGATCATTAAAGCATGTTATAAAGTTTTCTGAAAATATAGGTTAAAATAGGTGTGGTGGATATGGGTAAAACGACAATTGAAGATTACTTAAATAAAAACGATGTGATACAGGACCAGATAGATGATTTGATTTTTCATTTAATGAAAACCAGAAAAATGAGTAAAATCACCCAGGTTAAATTGTCGCAAATGTCAGGGGTACCGCAGACAACAATATCCAGAATCGAATCCTTCAGCACAGTGCCAACCCTTCAAGTACTGATAAAGATGGCCAATGCAATGAACCTTTCATTAGTTTTCGAAAAAGACAGATAGGACAAAAACCATGGATTATTTACTTCATTCTGATTTGCTAAGTCTCAATCTGGAGGATTATTTTCCAGATTCCGTAGATTTATATTTCAATAATTATATCCAATATTTGGAAACTCAAAATGTTGATTCATCTATTATCAGCAACGTAAGACAATTTCATAATAACATTCATATGAGTATTATTGAATACTATTCCGGACAGCATGGCGCCGCCAGAGCTTTCTTCAATGATGCGATGGAATATATCAATATCGAGGAACTTTGCAGTCCAATCAGAGAAAATGATTTTTTCAGAGCCAGACCATATTCCGAAGAGGAAAAAAAGTCAGGCCATATATTTGGAAAAGATGATATGTTTCATATTCCCATGGAAAAAAGATATCTTGTATCAACGCAACGATACAGTTTTCCTGGGATGCCTTGTCTTTATCTGGGCGCCTCGTATGAGGTATGCTGTACAGAATTAAGGAATTGGGATATCGACTTACCCATAGCAAAAATCAGCAAGACAACTGGTGCAGATATCAATATCCTGGATCTTTTCTTTCTGGATAAGTATGACATAATTAAAATAAGCTCTGTGGATCGGGATAAAATTTACAGCTTATGGCCAATCATAGCATCTTGTTCCTTCTCCTATAAGGAAAAGAATAAAATGACTTTCCGGCCTGATTATATTATTCCTCAATTGCTGTTGGAATATATCATTGATAACAATTTTGACAGAAAACTCAGGGGAATAACGGGAGATATCATAGGAATCAGATATCACTCCGTACAGAGCCCGTTTTTTAACTTTAAAAAGAAAAAATTCGACAATAACTATGTAAATTATGTATTTCCGATTCAATCAGATGCAAAAAGCGGACATTGTACAACATTAAAAGAATTATTTGAAGTAATAGGTGTTTTCACCTTAAAAGAGCTTAAATCCTAGCAGGCATTTAACGTGAGGAAAGTGGTCAAACCACTCTCCTCCCTAACTCTCTCACACCCCCTTCATCCCCAAAAGCTTCTGATAATAACCAATCCGGTGATACTCTTTTTTATTCTGATAGTGTTTCAATAAGTTTTCCAGTATTTCCATATACATCAGCTCATAACGCCTTTCCTCTTCTATAATCCAGGAATAAGCTTCACCTCCAAATAACTTTTCTTTAAAAAGCTGCTGCGCTTTTTCATAGTTGGCAATACTTTTATTTTGATAAAGCTCTTCAAATTCCCATAAAGTACATTGAATCTTGTCTTTTTCCAGATAAATTTTCTGCTTTTCGGAGCAGACCAGAGAACAGCCAATCTCCTTTTCTGTTTGTTTAATTTTCTTTAAAACTTTGTATAGACTGTCTCTGGCCCAAAAATCCTCGGAATTCTCCCATAAACGTGATGCAGTCTCCCACTTACTAACCGGATGTCCATGATGGATGATTAAATAGGCAATTAATTCATAGGCTTTTTTAGAAGACAGATGTACCGGGATTCCGTCGTAATATATTGAAAGTTCCCCAAAGCAGGAAATCTGGATTTTTTTATCATCTCCGGAAATGAATTCATCGCCTATTGCAAGAAATCTCATAAAGAGTTTCCTCCCTGGTATTCAATATATTACGGTTTTTCTTGGTAACTGTTCACGGGGCTGTGCACCACGCTGCACAGCCTCCGTCCGATAAAGCTGCATTTTCTTGCTCCGCTCTTCCATAAACCTTTCCACTACTCCCGCCATAGCAACAGACTCTTCCGTTGTCAGACAGTGCGACATCTTTTCGTTCCCATTAATCTTCGACACAAAATCCGCAATCTCATAGCGAAGCCCATCTCCCAGGAACTTTGGCGAATATTTTTCAATCCGATTCGGGTCCTCGAAGCGTACCTCAAATGACCTGGTCAGCCACCAGGGGGATTCTGCCAGGATATATCCTTTTGTTCCTGCAATGACAAGTTGTCCTTCTGACTTGACTCCAATTCCAGTCTTTGACATAGCAAGAGCGTTTTTAAAACGGAAATGGATTTTCGAATACAGGTCTACTCCATTTTCCGCACTGATACTGTCGAATTCCACGCTCTCATAGTGAGTGCCCAATAATTTAAATATCGGAAGCAGCGTATAACTTCCAAACTCCAGAAAAGCGCCGCCGTAGTGCTGGTCCTTCATTTCCCGGAAATGGGGAGCCGTAATCCGTGAAAAACATGCCTCGATGTCGCGGACTTCACCAATCATCCCACTGCGGGCAATATTCATCATCTGCATAAATCCGGGACAATAGGCTGTCTTGATTCCTTCCATCAATACAACGCCTTTTTCCTCTGCAAGCGCATAGAGATATTCTGCTTCCTTCACAGTAAAAGTCAGCGGCTTTTCACAAAGCACGTGCTTTCCATGCTCGATTGCTGCTTTTGCATAATCATAATGTGTCTCATGAGGAGATGCTATATAAATCGCATCCACATTTTTAAGAAAGCCGGCAAAATCCCCTGAATAAGATTCCAGTTCATATTGCTTTCCGAATTTTCTCGCACTTTCTTCCCTGGGATTATATACGGCCCTGGCATTGATACCGCTGACAAACTTTGCCTCTGCCAGGAACCTTGGAGCAATCCGTCCGGAACCTACCACGCCAAGCTGAAGGATTGGATATCTATTTTCTCTGAGCATAGAGGATGAAATATCGGGCGTTCTATCCAGATATACAACTTCACAAAATTCTTTGAGATAATCAAATGCCCCCACCCAGTCAGAACCAATTGCGAAAATGTCTACATTCATTTTCTGGATATCCTCTGGCTTTTGACCCTCATGGTCTTCAATAATGATTTCATCCGCCAGCCCTGTCCTGCGGACATTCTCAACTCTTTTCAATACGGAATCCATGACATTTAATTTTCCCCTCTGGAGATCATAATATTCCGTCGTGACCCCTACAATCAGATAGTCACCTAATGCTTTTGCTCTTTTCAGCAGATTATAATGGCCTTCATGGAATAAATCATATGTTCCGTATGTGATCACTTTTTTCATTGGATTGTCGCCCTTTCATATATAATATGATATATATACTTTATTCTTTTTCTATTATACTCTATGTGCTCTGTAAAAGTAAAGTCGTAAAATACCGTGCTCCCCAGACTTACCATCCGGGGAGCCAATATCCACAGAACCGTGTACTATATCAGTCGTCACAGCCCGCTCTCTCCGCATAATTCGTAATCACAGCATCCACCCCGAGGCTTCTCATCCGCTCAATATCCGCCTCCTCGTTCACCGTCCATACATGCACCTTTACGTTCCTGTCATGGCATTCTCTGACCATATCCGGGTACTCCGTATTTTTTATAGAAGGATGCACCGCATACGCGCCATATTTCTTTGCGTAATCCGCAATATCCAAAATCCCGTCAGAGTAAAGAAAAGCAATTCTAGCTGCAGGCAGAAGCTGCTGAACCCTCCTCATAGAATAGTGATTGAAGGAGGAATAAATCAACCTGTCAGCCACTCCTTTTTCTTCCGCTAACCTTAGTACCTTTTCCTCCATCCCTTCGTAGAATATCCCACTGTTTTTCAATTCCAGATTGACCGCCAGATCGGTCTTACGCACCAGATCATAAACCTCTGCCAGCGTTGGTATCACAATCTTCCCATAAGCCGGAAAATTTTTGTTCACATTAAATCCCTTTAACTCCTCTAATGTATAGTCCTTCACATATCCACTGCCGTCACTTACTCTGTCAATCCGTTCATCATGAATAACCACGGGAACTCCATCCCTGGTTAATTGGACATCCAGCTCAATTCCATCCGCACCCATTGTATGAGCCAATTCAAAGGCCGGAATTGTATTTTCCGGTGCATGCCCGCTGACGCCGCGGTGAGCCCATACCTTCATTGTACGGTTCTGACGCCGCATCACTGCCACATCTTTATAAATACTTTTCTTCTTGGCAAAAGATACTTCCCTGTCGTCTCCTGCCCCGAAGCGCACCAGTTTCAATCTCTGATTTTTAAAATCAATTAAAAGACTGTCCCACAAATCCTGTGTCACCGTATCCGCTTCTCTGGGCCATGTTATCGAACCCTCAGGCTTTTTATCCAAAAAATATTCTAGCTTGGCGCATCCTGTGGAAATAACAGGAAAGCTGCATTCCTCAAACACGCAGTCTGCATGGGTATGCCCATAGAAAAATCCTACTACCTGATACTGTTCTTTAGCGTTGCATTCCTCCAAAATATCCAGAAGTTCCTCGCCATTGCGAATATGAAAACTCCAATAATCCAATTTGGCAAGAGGCGCATCATGTGAAAATATAAGAAACTTTGTACCAGACACAGAAGAATACAGAACTTCTCTCAGCCAATCAAGCTGTTTCTTCGTATATCCATAGCGTATGGGCGCCTTGTCATCAAATGAAGATAAAAAGATCATTCTGACACAGAACCCAGGGATATCAATATAATAATCTATTTCATTTGCATTTCTCTCTAAACAATTAAAGTTCGATATTTCTTTATTTATATTTCCATACAAACGGTACAGCTTGCGCATCTCCTCCTCAGAAAATGCATTTTGCCGGTTTCTAAAATAATTACAATCATGATTTCCCGGTGCGATGTAGAGCGGCGCTCTGCAACCTTCCAAATCTCGAATCATGCGCCTTACATATTTCCTTGTCAATCTTTTGGAAATCATTCCATCCGTAAAATCTCCCAGATGCACAATCGCATCATATTTTACACTTTTCGACACACGGCGGATATTGTGTACCGTATCCTCCCAGGTCCCATTCACTGTATAATGAGTGTCTGTCAGAAGGCAAAGCTTCATCACATCAGAACTATCTTCCTGATGTATGGAAGAAATTGTCTCCGCAATCTCCGCCTCAAACCAGGGTTTATCTTGAAGTGTACATATCTGATTCTTTTCTGGATTATTCTGAATGACATGGACTAGATTCTCTTCTTTACCATTCTGAATCACAGTCACCAGTCCTGCCTCTGGATTTTCCTGAGTATATTCAACCATCTCACCGGCACGGCTGAAATCTTCCGAATCCATATCTTCCCCGTCTTTTCTCCTGACACAGACGCGGAACCAGCATTCCTGGCTAAAAATATAGTCCTCCTGCCCATAGCTCTGCGGGGTCAGGTTCTGTGTGTAGAGAGCCCAGTTTTCTTCCGGCTGATAGGCATAACTGTAAATATATGCCGGGTCTCTCTCCAAAGAAAAGACCGCCACAGCAAACACATACTCCTTTTCACATAAATGAAGCCTGCTTCCGCAGAATGCCCTGTAAAATTCCTCTGTTGCCATATGCTTCGGTGAATCCGGAACAAGTACCCCGTCCGCAAGTGCAGTCCGATACCCCGGAGTCAGTCTTAGATATTCCATGTTTATATCACACACTCCTCTTCCTCAGATATGTGATATCTTAGCATAATTCGGTCTCTAATGCAATCAGCGGACCTGTACTATTAATATTTGAAAAACTCTGTGGGATAATGAGACCTGTATTTTGAAAATTCTATGAAATAATTAGACTGCCGTTGAAAAACTCTCCGAATGCTTAGACTTTTATTTGAAAAAACTCCGTGAAATAACAGAAATGCCGCCAGGCATCCCTGAATAAAGACTATTCAAAAAACTAAATATTCTATTTGTAAAAAAAGAAGTTCTCTGTTGTATCTTCTGAATAATATTTTTGTCAACCCCTCCCCCAAGGGGCACTGCTGTATTACTGCAAATCTTATAACTGCTTCTGGTTCCAATGGCACCGGATATCACTGTTCCTGGTTACGACATCTGAATCTCCCCGTCTATCAGTTTCGCATTGCACATAGATGTCTCATGTTTCAGCTTTAGCATAACGTCACTGATATTCAGCGTAATTCCCGGATAGGCAAGATCACAGGTCAGCCTGCATCCTCCGTGGCTTTTCACCTCTTCATCAAAGTGCTGTATCTCTTCATCCATCTGTTCCAGTTTCACCCGGTCTATGGACAATTCAAACCCAAGATTTTTTATACGGTCAATCTTGCTCGGGCTGTCCGGACAACGCTCCAACCTTTCCAGTTCCTTTTCACCCTTCTCGATGCTCTCAACTAATACCTGTCTGTCATATTCTACGCAAGGTTCGCCGCCCAGGAAAATAGATGTCTGACTTTCGTACTTTGAACCGACAATCTTGGCGTTGACCTTCCGTGCTGCCCGAATCCGTCCTCCAACAATAATTCCCCGGCCGGAACGTACTTCAATGTCCCCGTCACAGTATACATCGCTGTTGACAATGCTGTCAGCCTGAAGATTCTGTCTGGCATGAACGTTGCTGTTTTCCAGATATTTAGCATAGACGTTGCGGTCTGCCCTGACCACTGACTGAGAATTGCCCACAATACCCTTGGCAACGATCAAATCGCCACCTGCCTCGATATTGCCTGCTTTTACTACGCCGTCCACTGTGATGTTCCCCACGGCACGCACACTGAAACCGCTGCTGACATTGCCATGGATATGCACATCTCCCGTATAATTGATATTTCCTGTAGAATAATCCACGTCCTCGGCAATCTCCAACACAGACTTTACATGAAATGCTTTTCCGCTAAATTCTACATGCCCTGCCTGAGATGCCAACAGCTTCGTGCCATCCTGGCTGATTTCGGTATTACGTCCTCTGCTGAGCGGCACAGCTTTTCTCTCCTTTACAGGAATCTCCTGATTCTGGACAGTCCTCCCAGGGTCACCCTGGATGGGCTGGATTGCTTCGCAGATTACTCCGCCCTTTTCCACACTCTGGAAAAATTTTAAAGAGGCGTAATCCACCCGGTCATGTTCGTCTACCTCAAACTTTCGCTCTACAACCCGTTCATAGAGTTCCTTGACATAGCCGTCTTTTCCCTGAACAGCAGGCTTCCCTTTCGCCAGAGAATACAGGTAAAAATACTTTTCCGGATTTTCCGGCAGATGTCTCAGCATGTCATCATCCACGCCATAACTTACTCCGCTGTCCTTTAACGCATTTTCTAAATGCTGCTTGTTCAGCTCCTTTCCCTCTCCTATCGGCGGAAATACCATCATCCATGCGGACAGCTTGTCGGCAGCTATATAGACGAACGGCAATGCATCCATATCCAATGGAGGAGCATTCTGCTCTTCTGAAAGAGCCTTGTTCTGTTCGGCCAGTGTTCCCTGTTCTATTGAAGAAGCCGTCTGTCCACTGGCCTTCTTTGTTACCCCTGGTTCCCTGGATGTCACCTTTTTCAAACGTGAATTGGCAGCCATTGTGACCGCTCTCTGCAGACGTCCCAACTCCTTCCTGAGTTGGTCCTGGGATAAATCCTCGCAGCCTTCCAAAGCGAGATATGGACGATGTTGTCCTCCTGCCCGCTGTACACGGATGTCACACAGCCTGTTCAATGCATGTTCTTGAGGTAATTCCAGTTCTACTTTGACAGTGGGATTGGGCGGCGTTGCTGTTATCGTCTGCGTCTCCTTACTCTCTTGAGTCAAATATGCCGGAACCTGTTTGTCTCTGACCTCTGATTGTTTTGAGCCAAAAAAACGGACCCAGATTGGATGTTGTTTGAATCCCATGCATTTCACCTCCTTTACATGGAGTTCCTTACATGTGTTTCTGTAATTTTATTATACACTCAGACAGGCCGTCCCGGCAAGCAATAAATACAAGAATTCTAAATATAATGCAAAAAAATTGTCATTTTTCACAATGAATGTAAACTCAGCAGCACAATCTCTCATAAAAAAGAACAAAAAACTACAGTCCACGGATAAAACCATGAACTGTAGTCTTCCAAATCATCCATTTAATAAAAACTATCTTACTTTCCAGAAACTCCTGTTGGCTGGTTGGTTCTGAGCTTGAACTTAGCCACCAGTGATTTGAGCAATTGTGACTGGCTGGACAGCTCTTCGCTTGCAGCCGCACTTTCTTCTGATGTAGCGGAGTTTGTCTGTACAACACTGGAAATCTGATCCATACCTGTAGTAACCTGTGCGATTGCTTCTGCCTGGCTCTCAGCCGCGGTAGAAATCTTATCCACATATTCAACAGCACTCTTTGTGCTTTCTACTGTATCTGCAATAGCATCCGCAGTACGTCCTGCAATCTCTGTTCCATTCTCTACTGCTGCAATCGTGCCCTCAATCAAAACGGTGGTATTGCTTGCTGCTTCCGCACTCTTGGATGCCAGATTCCGTACTTCGTCAGCTACTACTGCGAAGCCCTTGCCTGCCTCGCCGGCGCGTGCCGCTTCTACAGCTGCATTCAGCGCCAGAATGTTGGTCTGGAATGCAATATCTTCAATCGTCTTGATAATCTTTCCGATGTCTCCTGACTTCTGGCTGATATCGCCCATAGCGGTAATCATATCCTGCATCTGCTCATTCGAAACAGACAGCTTATCCTGTGCTTCCATTACCTTGCTGCTTGCATCCTTCGCATTCTGTGCGGTACTGCTGATATCTCTGGAAATCTCATTTACAGTTGCTGCCAGCTCTTGTACGGAACTAGCCTGCTCAGTAGCACCCTGTGAAAGTGCCTGTGCACCGGAGGATACCTGGTCTGCGCCGCTTGCCACCTGGTCGGATGCGTCATTAATCTGATGCATTACGTCACTCAGGTTGTGGTTCATACGGCGGATGGATTCCAGAAGCGGGATGAAATCACCCTTGTAAACATCTACATTTGCACGGATGTTGAAGTTTCCTCTTGCCATCTCATCCAACAATTTTGTAAGGTCGCCCACAACAGCTTCCAAATCGTTACAGGTTGATTTCACACCCTGCACCAGTTCTCCGAACTCATCCTTGGACTCATACTCTAACTTCTGGGACATCTCTCCCTCGGAAAGTCCCTTCATAGCCTCTCCAACTTCCTGTACAGGCTTTACAATCACTGCTGTTACACGACCACAGATAATAAGCGCGATAATGATTGCCAGAGCCGTCATTGCGATTAATACGATCATACTTGTATTCGTCGTTGCAACGCTCTCTTTCTGCGCGTCAACCTGCATTGCAGAAGCCCGCTCACTTAACGGTCCTTCCAATTCTACCATTTTCGCAAACGCCGGTGTACATTTTGTTACGATTGCCTCTGCAGCACCTTCTCTGTCTCCTCTTTCCATCTGAGCTATAATACTGTTCGCATCCTCAATCCATGCATTAACCGCTGCTTCGTACTCAGATACCTGGCTGTCATCAACAACATCGGTATTATAAAGGATTTCAATTTTATCAGCAATGATTGAAATATCATCTTCTACTGTCTGCTTATCCGAAGAATCTATACTTCCGCTGAGCAGCATATCGCGGACATGCTTCGCTGCCTCGTTCGTCGCAATCCTGATGTTTAACACCGCATCGTCTGTTGCGACTGCCTCATCCATAAGTTGTTTCAGGTTGTCATTTGCCTTTCTCAGCTGCAGGATTGAAAAAACTGAAACAATGATTGTCAATAATAATACCATTGCAAAAGCTACATATAATTTGCTTCTGATTTTTAAATTCTTAAACATGTCTGTCTCCTTTTATCTGTTCCCTATTTGCGGTCTTCTATACTCCCGCTCTCTTTTTTCTGCCCTGTTCATGACGGACAGCCTCATTTATAGTTCCCTTTGTGTCTCTAAAGTTCTGTTTCATCTTCACTCCAGAAGTCCTTTCTTCGAACAACCTTCTCAATTCCGATGCTGCCCTCTGTTCCGGAGTCTTCCATGAAATTCTCAAGGCTCTCCAGCACTTCTGCATCATCCGGTTCTTCAAAGCCGGCGTCCACATTCATCTGTCTCAGCGCTTCCCCTACACTTACGACTGCTTCCGCCTGCTCTTCCGCTTCCGTCAGATTCCTGTCCACCTGTCCCAGTGCTTCTGCAAGTTTCCCATCTGCTTCCGCCTGTTCCTGTGCTTCCTCCGAAACATTATCTGCATCCGGCTGCTCCTCTACTTCCTGTATCTCCTCACTTTGAGACATCTCTTCAGGCACTTCTTTCTCTTTCCTCTTTATCAGCCCTTTCATTTTTTCTTTTATATCCAGAAGTCTTACGCTGAACCGGAACCATACATTCTGACACTTATTCTTAAACATTCTAATCAGAATGCGAAAATATCTGATTCCCCAGCAGAAGACGAGTAAAAAAGGAAATTTATCCAGTACCGGAAAAAACTGGCACATATAATCCCGCGGCGGAAAAATCCATTCCCGCTTTTTTAATGACCACTCTTCTTCCCGATCACGCCGGTAAAAATCCAGTCTGATCTTCTCATACGGCAGGAGTATCTTATCAAGATGCTTGTTCTCCTGACCGCGCAAAAGAATATATTCTTCCAGTTCCAGTGCAATTCCGTACTGCAGCCTGACACCCTCTTCAAACCAAAGCGAGGACAGTACGTCAACCTGATGGACAAACTCCGTCCACTTTGCCTTTTCCAGAAGTTCTTTCACCGCTTTCCACGAAAAGTCCTCATCCAACACGTTCCGAAACAGCCAGTACTCCAACACATCCCTGATCTTCAGAACACCTGTGAGATACAGTTCCGCCAGTTTCCCGACACGGTACATATACTCTTCTTCATCAGACAATATATGTATATAACGATATTTTGCCGAATAGAATTCGGCTGCCCAAGGAACCTTGCCAGAAGAATCGTCCTGTTGGCTAAAAGTTTCCATACGCAGATACTTCCTGACAGGACCGGAGAAATACCGTTTCAATACCTTATTCTGTATCGGAATCTCTCCATAAAAGACGACCCGTATCCCCGGTACCCTCACATATACATCTCCGCTGCCCAGCCGGTCTTGTTCCTGCTCGTAATCCATGTCCCGCATCAGCCTGTATATCTGAGGCAGGCTCTTCTTGTCTACAAGTATCTCTATCTGACTGAGAGACGCCATCTCCGGCAGAGGGTACAGCTCTCCAACGCTTGAATCTGACAATAGCAGCGCATCAATCCCATATCTTTCCAACTGCCACAGAATGACTTCTTCTGCTTTTTTGTATGATTCATACAAAAGGAGCCCTTTCCTGTACTTCTGGTAGAACTGCGCCCCGCACTCCTCTGAAATCTCTTTCTCGATTCCCAGAGTCCCGAGATACACCAATCCTACGATATTCTGGTAGTCGGAAACACTCAGTATCCTCTCCCAATTCACGTATCTTCTCAATGCCTGGACCGGTTTTTGATTAATTATGGCCTCAAGGAGCATCAGCATATATCTGATTTCATAATTAATAGTGGTCCCCCCTTCCAGGATCATATACCAAAGGGCATCCTGCAATTCATGTCCTCCGGATTACGGACTTTGTCCGTCAAAATAAATTATACCCCTGTTATACTATCGGATAATTTTCGACAAATATAACGCTTTTTTTACTTTTTTTTCGATTATTGCTTCCTTGACAGGATTTTCCTTTCCTCAAAAATATCCGTAGCCTTTTGATTATATATGGAATTCCTCTGGTCTGAAACCACAGTCCCGGCAACCAATGTGATGCACCGTCTCTTCATAATGGTAACCAACTCTCTGGCATGGCTCGCCACCACCACTGTCATCCCCTGATAATTAACTTCTGCAAGGAGCTGCATCAAATCCCAGGATGCATCCGGATCCAGATTTGCCGTAGGCTCATCCGCAATCAAAATATCCGGATTGGTAACAAGCGCTCTTGCCAGAAGAACTCTTGCCTGTTCTCCTCCTGACAGTTCATTGGGAAAAGACTCGATTTTTCCCGCAAGCCCTACCAGGCCAAGCACACGCATGACCGTCTGTCTCATATGTGCACTGCCCTGCTCTGTAGCTAATATTGCAAATGCAATATTTTCATATACGGAACGGTCTTTTAAAAGGCCCACCTCCTGCGACATGACGCCAAGCCTGCGCCGGTGAGCGGAAACCTTCCTGCGCTTCATAAGATCCACCCGACGTCCGTTGACTGTAATCTGCCCGGACGTCACCTCTTCCTGCTTCATGATCAGGTTCAGCAGAGTACTCTTTCCTGCGCCGCTTTTTCCTATTATAAATACAAACTCTCCCTTTTCAATCTGAAAAGAAACGTCATCCAGCGCAGCTTCATCTCCAAACTTCTTGGTGACATGATCAAAAATAATTTGTGCCATACATCCCCTACCTTGAAAAGCAACAATAGTGACCCTTCTTCCGCAGGGCACAATATCTTGTGGCTTTACTCAAAGCGGAAAAAGAGTTATAATATAACTATACTGTTTTTAAACATTGGAGTCAATAGATTATCAGAATATGGAGAAAAAAATGAAACAGAAGCTACTATTTCAATCCGTTTTTTTAGCTGTATTATTATGTATTTTCTTTTCACAGACATCCCTGGCTGCCGATATGGTAAGGGCAGCAAAGCAGGCTGTCCAAAATATGGAAGAACAGGCCGCAGGGGACACCATGAACATGGGTACAGGACAGGTGGACGGGAATCCGGCCGCCGCAGGCGACGGAATGACTGATGCAAGTCTGGCAGGTGCAGGTGAAGGAATAGCTGACACAGGTGTTCCTGCCGATGGAATAACGGATACAGACATCAGCCAAACAGCATCTGGTGAGATAACAGATCCCATGGCTGTAGATCCGAATACCGGACTTCCTTATTCCGAGGAGGCTCTCGCTGGCGCCCAGGTCACAATGCCTGTGATGGCTGACGGCAGCATCCCTGATTTTTCCGAAGAACTGGCAGGCATCTCCGCGTATGCCACTCCTGATCCACTCATGAACCTTGCCGCCGGAGCCGGTGAATATACATTATCGCTCACTAGCAGTATCGGGACTCTGACTTATTATAATCAGGGTGATGCACGCTGGGCCAACTACCTGTACGGCGGCAGCGATCCGCTTGCAGCCTATGGGTGCGGTCCTACGGCACTTGCCATGCTGGTCAACAGCTTCACGGAATTTCCCTGCCAGCCCCCTGACATCGCAGCGTGGGCAGCTGATAATAATTACTGGTCCGCCGGATATGGTACAAAGCATGAATTTGTTCCTGACTGTGCGAATGCGTTTGGCATGCATGCAGCTTCTTTTCAGAATTATACGGTAGAAGGCCTGATGGCGGAATTGAGAAGCGGACATGTGATCGTTGCTTTGATGGGGCCGGGTCATTTTTCTGACAGCGGACATTTTATCATTATTACGGACGATTGGTCCGGAAATCAGGTCCGTGTTGCCGACCCCGCCAGACTGGAGAGGACACAGATGGCGTGGGATGCACAGATTATTCTGGATGAGATGCTGGTGGGCGCGAGCGGCGGCGGACCTCTGTGGAGTATTTCGCCGTAATAAAAAGAGCATGATGCACAGAGGTGTCTATTATATTCTGCCATATTATTATATTGATAAGAAAGCCTGTCTGTCCATACGACTCATTGTCATATGGACAGACAGGCTTTTCAAGTTATAAATATAGTCCCCTTCATAATATGTACAAAGGGGACTGTTTCTTTTTTATGAAGTTGTCTGGTAATATGACTCTTTTCCGGCAACTTTGGAATTTAACACCTTATCAAGGCTGATCGTGCGGTTCAACACCTGCTGTGTCTGGCTGCTTAACTCCATAATCTTTTTTGTCTCAAAAGAATCAGTCTCGTACTTCTGATCCGCATTGAGCCAGGAGCGGTATCTCTCTCTCTCCTCACCTTCCAGTGTGTCAAGGAGTACTTGTATTTCCCGCTTCACCTCACCGGCACGTTCCATCTCGTCTCCCCGCATCTTCAAAAGAAGCTGTATGGATTCCCTGTCATTTCTTGAGAAAGAATCCGCCATATCTTTTGTGAGTCTCTCTATTTCCACCATATGTACATAATTACGCTGTACCCGCTTCAGGATCTCTGTCAGGAATTCTTCTTTATTTTCCATATGTCCTCCTACACATTGGCGACCGACTTGCTGGCCTCCTTAAATGCATCCCGAAGGTCTGCTACAAGCGGTTTCAGTTCCTGAATCACGACAGCTTTTCTTCCTGCCTGCAGCCTGCTCAGCTCATAGAGGAAGAACTGGTACATCCTTCGCAGTTCATAACTGATTTTATAGTTCATATCTAAAGTCTCATTGAGATATTGTACAATCTCTCTTGACCTTATCACAGATTGGTTAAATAAATCGTAATCCCTGTCTTCCAATGCAATCTGCGCCCTGCCGAGACGCTTGATCAGCTCATCAAAGAGAAGCAGGAGCATCTCGCTGTTTGTCATTGTGTTTACAGACTGCATTTTATACTGTTGATATCCATTCCGATACATATTTTTCCCCTTTTTCGGTTTAATACCCCGACATAGAACTCAAGTAACTGGACTGGCTGTTCATATTGGCAATCACTGACTCCAGAGTCGTAAACTGCTTGATATAACGGTCGCGCTCTGTTTTCAGACGGTCATTCAGAGTATCAATCAATTTATCAATATCTTTCAGCTGGTTATAGTAATAGTTATCCGTCATACTTACCGCTGAACTCTTAGAACCTGCCTTACGAACCAAAATACCTTTATGGTCCATATCGCCCGTAGTCTTCACATATTTTTCCATTACCCTCTTCAGGTTTGTAGCAACTCCGTCATAAATCGGTTTGCCGTTTTCATCTGTTCCTGCCTGTGCGGTAAACAGTTTTTCTACACTTCCCGGGTCCTTCTCTAATGCCGCACGCAGTTTTGTTTCATCAACAGACAATTTACCATTGTCAGAATAGGTTCCTGAAACAGAGATTCCGACCTGCTCTAACTGCCATACATAACTTGTAGCAACGGTACGGAGATCCATACTCAGCGACCTCAAATCACTGTCGCCGTACAGCAGACCTGTCTTTGCCTTGGTTTCCCACTTCTCAATCTCGTCATCGGACAATTCGCTCTTCTGTTCGGAACTAAGAGGTGTATAGTCCTTTTCATGCTTTGTAGACACCTCTGTATTGACCATGTCAACAATGGCGTTGTATTCTTCCACGAAAGACTTGATGGTATCCACCAGTTTGTCAACGTCTGCGGTCGCGGTAATCTCGACTGCGTTGGATTCGTCTATATCATTGTATTTATCTACTTCCAACGCATCTCCATTATAACCAAAACGTCCTTTTAATTCAATGGAAAGGCCGTCTACATCAAATGTGTTGGAATCACGGCGGAGTTCCACAGTCTCATTTGAATCGGAATATCTCACGGAAAAGACTGCGTCCTCGCCGCGGACAGTATAGGCACCGTTGGCATCAGCCGTAAGTTTCGAAAAATCAAACCCAAACAGTGTACCTAATGTAGTCGCTGAATTTTTATCTATCTTGAGAGTCTCATCGGCGCCCGTATCCGTAGAAGTAATTGTAAATTTATCTGCATCTTTACTGAAACTAATCTTAAAACCTAAGTTATCGTTATTGATTTTTGTAATCAGTTCATTCAGAGTCTGCGGCTGGCCTTCCCCGCCATAGCTGACTGTTTTCCCATTAATCGTAAATGAGCCGGGGGTTGCAATTTTTGCATCAATATTCGTCTTCGTTGAATCGCCGACTTTCAGAACACTCTTTAATGCTCCTCTCGTACCTCCTACCAGAGCAGCATCGCCACCTGTAAGAGTAAGGACTGATGTTTTATCAATCTCATCTTTTCCTGGAACAGCAGTCTTAAAAGAAAGTTTCCCATCTTTTCCGTCAACCTTGATTCTACCCTCTCCAAAGGTCTGGTCAAACTGTTTCTGCAATTCTTCTGCAATAGCCTCGACTTGTTTTTCGGACGTCTTATTCTCCAATTGATCCGCCCCAGGCATTTTTACAGTTGCAGTCTTGCCATTATAGGAGAAGGTCAGAGATTTTCCGGAAACATATTCTGCAAAGTTTACGTTTTCATTTACAAGATCCGATTTTGTTAATGTTTTACTGGTAACTGCGTCTTGTCCCGTAGTTGTACTGAACCCTAATGTATCTACCGCACTGCCGCCTGTAATATCTATGGACTTACCGTTCTTCGTTGCAAGGCTGAAAGAACCATCATCATTCGCTTTTGCCTCAATAAACTCTGACAGCTTCTTACCGTCCTTCGACAAATCCTTCAAAAAGTTCTCGTTGAATGCCTTTGCAAGATTCTCCGTACTGTCATATCGATAGTTATCCAGTTCGCTGAAAGTAACGGAATATTCTGTGTCGTCATACTTAAATTTCAGTGTCTGTCCGGCAAGATTATCTCTCTCATATTTGGCGTTGGTAATAGTATCTTTTATTTCCCCTGATTCAAACTTCCCGTCTGAAAAGTCTGCTTTATTCGTAGTCAGCGTTGCTTTCTGCGCCAACTGCTTCACACCCATGACTGTAACGCCTTTTCCTGACAGGGATGTGCCGGATACGGATACTTTCTTCGCATTAATTCCATTTACATTAATCTTATTCCTGCCCCAGAGTGCACCGCTGAACAGGTTCGTCGGAGAAGTCAGTGTCTCCGTATATTTCCCATGGAAGCTAATCATCTTATCACTGATGGTCTGAACCGCTTCCTGCATCCATTGAATCTGCTGCTTCTTCTGCTCCTGCTTATTAATCTTCGTCGTAGTGCCTATGGTCATGCCTTCGATCAATTCGTCTCTGTCCAGACCGCTGGCCAGACCGCCGTAACCCCGGATGCTCGTGCTTGTTGATGTGCTTAATGAACCTACTGATGACATTTTAATCCTCTCCTTTTCTTATTTCTCACAATGCCCTCCTGCCGAATATCTTGGCAAACACATGGAAATAATGTAAAGCTGTTCCCCATTATTTTCCTGCGGCCCCCTATAAAACAACGGCTGTAAAGCAATTACATGCTAATAAAATTAAATTTTATTCTGTACTTATTTATCGGCATATAGTATACTTTAAATAATAGGCAAAAGAGTTTTTTTACGAATGGAGGATTTTATTTTGGCTACTATAATCGTACTTACGAATCAGAAAGGCGGTGTAGGCAAGACCACTACATCCACCGCACTGGCGGCTGGTCTGGTCTCCTTTTATCATAAAAAGGTACTTGCTGTTGATCTTGACCCGCAGGGCAACTTAGGTTTCAGCCTTGGGCTCGACATCGAGGAGGGGCGGACTATCCATGACGTTTTGATGGGAAAGATTCCTGCACGCGCGGCTATCCAGGAAACGGATTACTGCGACGTGATTACTTCTAACATCCTGCTGAGCAGTGCGGAACTGGACTTTAATGTTCCTGAAAGGGAGCTTTTATTAAAGAAAGCATTGGCTCCTGTGGCATCCCGCTATGATTATATCATCATTGATACGCCGCCGGCTTTGAATATTTTGACAGTGAATGCGTATGCAATGGCACACTATCTGATCATCCCAATGGCACCGGAGATTCTAAGTCTCCTTGCCGTTACCCAGATTAAAGAAACGATTGACTCTGTCCGCGAAAGCCTGAATCCGCGTTTGGACGTGCTTGGAATCCTCCTGACAAAATACAACAAGCATACAGTCCTTGCACGTGAGGTAAAAGAGATGGCGGAAAATATTGCTTCTCAGATTGGGACATGCGTATTTGACACTAAGATTCGTGCAAGCGTAGCCGTGGCAGAAGCACCCGCGCATGGAATCAGCTTGTTTGACTATTCTCCTCATGCAAAACCATCCCGGGATTATATGGACTTTATCAAAGAGACTTTAATCATGATAAGAACAAATAAACTTCACAGGAGGTAAGATAACAATGGCGAAAAAAAGCAACAAGACAGCACATGTTCTAAACCTGCTTTCCGGACATGATGCTGCAAAGGAGGCAGAAGAATCTTCTTCAATGGAAGAGGCATTTTCTGAGGAAGCAGAAGCAGTTTCTCAATCTGCTCCTGCAGAGGGAGGAGACTCCGGCAATGAAACATCTGCTGCCGCCGAATCCCCCAGTGTTCCCGAAACACCGCATAATCCGGCGCCTGCTAAGGCTCCGGCAGCATCACAGAATAATATATCCCTGATTGATACGACCGGTGAAGACCCTGTCGCTGACCTGATACAGGAAAAGCTGTCCAGTGAATTTGAAAAGCAGATACAGGAATCCCAGGGAGGGGCTTCCGCAGCATCAGAGCCTGTGTTAAATCCGGATATAAATTCCACAGGAAACGAAGAACCGGTTTCAGAGGCAGATTCTATAGCAATCAATGAGGCTGTTACTGAAACTGTTCCTACAGAAATTGATGAGGCTGTTACTGAGACTGTTCCTACAGAAATCGATGAGGCTGTTACTGAGACTGTTCTTACAGAAGTCAATGACACTGTTACTGAGACAATTCCTGCTGAAATTGATGAGACTGTTACTGAGACTGATTCTATGGAAGTCAATGACACTGTTTCCATGGAAAGCGAAGACGCTGCATCTGATTCAACCCAGACTGAGACAAGCTCTGATGACAATTCCGGCCTTCAGGAAGCGTTAGATCCAAACAGCGTGGAAAAGGCTGAGGAACCTGTACCTGTACCAGAGCCGGAACCAGATTTCGCTGCTGTTAATGTGATGGAGCGAATTGTAAATGACAAGATTATTTATTTTATGCGTCAGTTTGATGTATGTACCTGTGACCGGTGCAAGGCTGATGTTATTGCATTGACGCTGAACGGGCTGATGCCAAAATATATTGTTACTATGCCCACAGCAGTTGACCCGCTTATTAGTTTTTACACCAACAGATTGATTTCTGATGTTACGGTAGAAGCTACAAAAGCATGTATGGTAGTGAAAGAAAATCCGAGGCATTAAATGAAAAAAAATATAGTTACAGTTAAGGGGATGCCGTATTATTTCCTGTTTATGCGGCATCCCCTATTATTTATGTTTCTAAAATATATTTCATCCTGACTATCCAAAATCTGCTTTTCCGCAGCGTCCTACTTACTTCGAGGAAAAAGTATCTACAGATTCCTCCGGCGTCTTCCAAACAGCCGGATCCATATAAATCAATTTTTTGAAAGATTTCCTCCCCAGCATCATACAGATAGAAATCAATGCGAAGGGGAATCCGGCATATGGTGCTCCGATTGCCGCGAAAAATGGTTTCATACCTGCAGCAAATACGACACTGACAATAGACAGTATGGTAATCATAAGAAATGATTGCCTGCTCATTTTAAATGCTCTTCCAAATAATACAAGACTGAGCAGAACCGCATTGTATCCATATAATCCTAACATGATATCGCCCTGGGAGAGACCGAGAAGAACAGCGGTTCCTGTGGATAAAACAGCCGTATATACTGCAATCAATGCGTCAATCCGAGAAGCCACCAACACACCTATCAGCAGAATTGCACCTCCCAATGCGGACCTTGGTACATCATTGAGCCAAAGTACCTGAGCTAATCCATTGAGTACCGCAATGCCAAAATCTTTTGCATTCCAGACCGCTTCTGTGTATTGCTGCAGCACTGCAACGTCCGGACTGAATATTGGCTTTGGGTTTACCGCTGTCAGATAATATGTAGAAGAAGATATCAACATCAGAGCGATGGAATATGGAGCCGCTAACGGAGACGCCTGGTAATCAGACAAAATGCGGCTTAAGGCTGCCGTTATTAATAAGGAAAGAATGGCTCCTATTGTGGAAAACAAGAGTATCTGGGGTAAAGCCTGCACATCATTCGCATAGGTTACCGCTGAAATGGACAGCCCTGCCAACGCGGGATTAATCGTATATAGCCCTTCTCTTGCCTGATCCTTAGGAGTTCCCCATCCGTAAATCAGAAGCGTTGCGATTAAGACAGCCCAGATTCCGGAAATCAGCTGAACCGGCGATGCAACGCACACTGCTATAAGCAGGATGACACCACAGATAGGATTCGTGTTCAGCGTGATTTGGGAAAATCCCATCAGCATGATATTGATAAATTCCAACAGCTTATTTCCTTCACAGATATTTTTCCACTTTTGTATGATTGATGACATGATTCATTCCTTCTTTCCCGTTCTTAAACTTTCACTGCCCCCAATTGATTACTCAATTCCGCAAATTCCTCCAACTCTAACGCTTCTCCCCGAATTCCCGCACCTTTACCAAGCTTTTCAATCGCCGTCTCTATTTCTTCTTTTGTAAAATTCAAATCTGCAGAATTCTTTAAGCCATTTGCTAGGGTTTTCCGACGCTGATTGAAAGAAGCCCTGATAATCTGAAATAATAGTTTTTCATCCTTTACAAATATAGGCGGCTCTTCATAACGTTCCAAACGAATAACCGCGGAACCTACGCTGGGACGAGGCATGAAACAGTTAGGCGGAACATTTGCCACAATATAAGGCTTTGCATAATATTGAACCGCAAGAGATAAAGCGCCATAATCTTTCGTCCCCGGGACAGCCTGCATACGTGCCGCCACTTCTTTTTGGACCATGACCGTAATACTCTTCATGGGCACTTGATTTTCGAATAGTCCCATAATGATTGGGGTGGTAATATAATAAGGAAGATTCGCCACAACCTTGATTGGACGGCCTGCATTTTCCTTTTGCACAAGCTCTGCAATATCCACTTTCAAAATATCGTTATTTATAATCTGAACATTTTCATAGCCCTTCAAGGTATCGGCCAGAATAGGAAGCAGGGCTTTGTCCACCTCCACTGCAATTACTTTACTGGCAGCACAGGCGAGATATTGGGTCATTGTGCCGATTCCAGGACCGATTTCCAACACAGTGTCTTCTTTGGTAATCTCCGCCGAACGGATAATTTTGTCCAAAACATGGGTGTCAATCAAAAAGTTCTGTCCAAACTTTTTCTGAAAAGTAAAATGATATTTCTGAAGGATTGCAATAGTTTCCTGCGGATTTCCAAGAGTCGGCTCTTTCATAGAATATGTATCCTTTCCATTTTAATCATAACTGATAAAATTCTTTTGCGTTCTCCTCTGTCACCCGAATCACTTCTTCGGCGGTCACTCCTTTTAGCTCCGCGAGTGCCTGTGCTACATAGGGAAGGTTAAGCGAAGTATTGCGTTTCCCGCGGTTTGGCTCGGGGGACAGATAAGGGCAGTCGGTCTCAAGAACAATATGAGAAAGTGGTACTGCCTGTACCACTTCCTTCAGTTTCTTTGCATTCTTGAATGTGACGACTCCTCCCACTCCGATGAAATACCCCATTTTCACATATTCCTCGGCCATCTCGCGGGAATAAGAATAACAATGCACGATTGCCTTCATCCCCTCGCCGTAGGTTTTCAAAATTTCCATCGTATCCGCCGCTGCCTCCCGGCTGTGAATATTAACCGGAAGATTCAGCCGGCGGGCAAGCTGCAGTTGACGTATGAACCACATTTTCTGCGTATCATGGCTCTCATTGTCCCAGTAATAATCCAGGCCAATCTCACCCACAGCAACGATTTTTTCTTCCTGCAATAGACCTTCCATTCTGGCAAATGATTCTTCATTCAGAGCACCCACCTCATCCGGATGTACTCCAATCATCCCAAATATAAAAGGGTATTTCCCGGTCAGTTCCAACACCTTCTCCCAGGATTTCACCGTAGCGCTAGCGTTCACAATAGTTCCGATTCCCGCAGCTTCCATCTGCCCCAGTAATTCTTCGCGGTCACAATCAAATTGCTTGTCATCATAGTGTGCATGTGTATCGAAAATCATAGAAATCTCCTTTTTACAACACAATATCGTCTATCTTTTCAAATGTTTTGATATCATAAGATTCTACCGTATTTCCTGTTACAAGATAGAACCTGCTGCCGGAATACAATGCACGGATCTCCGAAGAAAATCCTGTCAATTCCCGCTCAAAGAGGCTTTCAAAGCCATCCTCTCCATAAGAGAATATATAATAGCAGGCCGTATCTCCATATGCTGAAAATCCGATCAGGTTCTTTTTCACATCCACAAACGCCGCCTTATAATTATAGGAAACATCTGTAGAGTAGGTATTTTCCAGAATATACTTCTGCACCTCCGCCACATCTGCCGGGTCAGAGATATCAAACATGGACAGCTTGACGCCTTCTGTTGTAACTCCTTCTTCATCTACATCCATACCGATTCCTAAGAGCAGCCCTTCTCCATAGGGGTGCAGATATTCTGAAAAACCGGGAATTTTCAATTCCCCAATCACTTCCGGCTTTTTCGGATTTGACAAATCTACGGAAAATAATGGGTCAATCTGGCGGAAGGTGACGAAATACCCGGTGTCTCCCATAAATCTGGCGGAGTAAATAGTTTCGTCCGGCGCAAGTCCTTCAATTCGGGACAGTTCTTTCAGGTTTTCATCCAAAATATATAAGGAATTGCTGTCCTGCGGCTGTTCCTCCTCCTCTGTACGAATGCCCGGCAGAATCATACCGCCGGAATCACCTGACGACAGATGCGTGACTGTTACAGCCAGACGAAGATTTCCTTCATATTCATCAATACTAAAGGAATCATTCAATGTCCCATCCACAACCGTCTGTCCGACTGCCTCTAGTTTTCCGTCCTTGTAGGAAATTTTCCGAATACAGGTCTGAGTCACGGAGCTTACGTTTTCCTCGGCTGCACCGTCGGACTGCCTCGCCAGGGGCATAATATCATAAGCGCCATAATTATTTTCACAGACATAAATATTATTGCGGCTGACATAACACATCCCGGAGCTGCCGAAAATAGCTTTGTTGTCCACCTTTTTTTCCGGGTCTTTTATCGAAAATGCGGAGACAATGGTATATTTATTTCCCATGGGGTACATTGGCATCAGGATATTGCCGCTTTCTATCCGTTTTCCCTGTACACACGGAATATATCCATCCCGTTCTGTCCTGCCATTGTAGATGTCTGCATAGAAATTACTGAGGAGGTAGGCATAGTCTCCGACAACCCGCATACTGTTATAAGTTCCGCTCTGGGTAATCTTTCCTATGGATTTCGGCTTTTCCGGCTTGCTCACATCAAAGGTTTCCGCAACGGTATATTCACGGTAGTATCCTCCGTATTCCTTCTGGTCTGTAAATTCTGTCTTGTTATACACCACAATCAGGTGGTCATCCTTGATAAAAATTTCGGAAATGTAACTTTCTTCCTCCAGCTTGATAGTGCCAAGCTGCTTCATCTCTTCTTTTTGAATGTCAACAATATGAACCCGCTGATTACTGGCAGTGTAAATTCTTTTTCCGTCCGTTTTTACGATATCCGGCTCTCCCACGCCCTCCTCGCGGACGTTGGTGTCGGAATAACCGGCCTCGTCCGCTGCAACGGTATCCTCCGCCACAGCCGCCGTATCTACGGCCGCCATGTCCATATCGGCACTTTTCGCCATTTCCCCTGCGCCTGATGACATTCCGGAATCCAACGAATCTTCAACGGCATAGCTTTCCGTCATATTTTCGTAGGCTTTCTGCCGCTCTGAGAGCAATTCATAAATCTCATCATAATTCTTTGCGGTTTTGATGGATGTCACTTCAAATTCATGGCTTGTAACAGATGTTTTATTTTCTTTACTTTTCTTTTTTGCTCCAGTGGACGAACTGCTGCCTGTATCCGCTGCTCCACTCATGGAATTATCTTCTGCTGCGATTTGCCCTACGGCGTCCTCCTGCACACCACTGCCGCCGGATGCAGAATCCATCTGTAACTCTGAACTTTCCTGCGTAAACAATCCTCTAGCTCCCACTGCTGCCACACCAATGACCAACAACCCGCAGGCTGCAAGAGCTGCTATTTTCTGATAATATATTTTCTTCTTTTTCTTTCCCTTTGATTCCAGTAAATGTTCAATCTGGTCCGGTTTCAGGGAATCCGGAATCTGAATATTCGCGCTCTGCTCTTCTATAAGCTTTTTCAAATCTTTCTCATCCATACTCATATATACGACCCCTTTCTTTTTTATACTGCTGTGCGGATAATCATAAATACTGATATCTTGTAAGATTTTGTTATTAGCTATCCAACAGAAACCGCAGCTTCTCCAAGGCACGTGACTTCCGTGAACGCACGGTGGCAGGATTCATCCCCAACATCCTGCCAATCTCCATGCTCGGATATCCTTCCAAAACAGAACAGGCTATGATCACCCTGTCCTCCTCGTCAAGCTGCATAAAAGCTGCACGGACATCACAAGCCTGCGCATGATCCTCCTCTGAAGCCGTCAGACCGTCGGGAAGTTCCTCCGTATGACGTGCTGCCTTTAATTTTTTTCTACACTGATTTGCCAAAATCGTAAAAATCCAGTTACGAAATGATTCTTCTTTTTTTAATTGGTGAATATTTTCGTATGCTGCAATGACGGCCTCACTGACCACGTCTTCTGCATCCTGTGAGTGTTTCATTGTAAAGAATGCAAACCGATATAATTCCTGGTATATCCTTGAGTACAGCTCCGAAAACGCCTTTACATCCCCCCGGCGCGCCTTTTTAACCAGCGCCAGTTCCTGACCAGTCGTGAAATCATACATCCGCTCCCCCTCCTTTTTTATAATCAACCTGCGAAACAGATTTTAATACGTTGGCTTTCAGTGTATATTAATAAGAGTATAGAAAATGAGAATTTGTTGCATTAATTTGAAAGATATTTTTTAGTGTTCCATTCTATCGCCTTCCTAGTACTCCATATTATACCAGACACAGGCTCTTTTTCAAACTGATTTTATAATATCCTGATATGTCACTAAATGGATATTATTTTTCGCGCATGCCGCTTCTTCACACCCTTTTGTAAAACCATTTTTCGCAAATAAATATAAATGTGTATTCTCATAATGAAATAATTGGCTACGTTTTGCCAAAGTCTCCAAAACGCCCGCATCCACGCGCTCATTTGTCCATTTACACTCTGCAAATAAAGCCGTGTCTTTATCCTGTTCTCCCATGATATCTATCTCTGTCTGGGTGCGGGTGGATGAATCTGTTCCCCACCAACGGCCAATATCCTGAAAATCCACAGGAGATTCTCCGTTCAACAGCAATTTCCAAAGATACTGCTGACATATCTCTTCAAATACTTTTCCCATATAATCCGATAAATATGGCTCGATTCGCTTATAGGACAGCTCAACCGCCCCACGTGCAATGATAGATTGATTCCCCGGAACAAACCGATACCAAAACCGGAACATATTATCCGCAATGACATAGATAGATTTCCGGGATTCCTTTTGGCCGTAAGGCGTTTCTTTTCGAATCAGTCCCAGTGCAATCAGATTTTTCAGATATGCGGCGCAGACACTGGTATCTTCACCTACTTTTGTGGAGATTTCTGACATACGGGAAGCGCCGGTTGCGATTGCTGTAATGACAGCGTTGTAAAGCGCCGGCTCCCGTACTTCCTGCTTTAACAAATTCTCTGGTTCTTCAAATAGAAAAGATGCAGGATTTAAAAACGTATTCTTAATATTATCCTCAATACTCAGATTATCATCCATTTGGAGTAAATACTGCGGTGTTCCGCCTGCGATACCGTAGACCAGTGCCTTGTCCTCGCCGGAAAAATTTTGAAAATATTGACAGGTTTCCTCAAAATTAAAGGGTTGTATCTTCATCTGTGCTGTCCGCCTGCCATAGAGAGGAGCTTTATACGCCAGTACATGATCCTCCATATAGGACATTGAAGAACCACAGAGTATCAGCATCAACTTTGAATAATCCTTATTCTTGTCAATTAGAAGCTGCAATGTGGATGCCAGACTCTCAGAAGCACGAGCTACATAAGGATATTCGTCAATAGCCAGAACGAGCCGTTCCTTCAGCGCCAATTGGAACACATACTCTAATGCCGCCTGAAAGGATAGAAATGAAGTTTCTGCCTGAACACCTGTACTGTACTCCACAATACTTTTGCTGAAGTTCTCCAGATTCTGCCTGGCGTTGCTCTCTACGCCCATAAAATAAATGGACTTCTTATCCTCGATAAATTGGTTGATAAGTGCAGTTTTCCCAACCCGGCGGCGTCCATAGAGCACTGCAAATTCAAACTTATCTGATGCATATAACTTATTCAGGGAAGCTAGCTCACGATCTCTGCCGATAAACATCATTCCACCTCCAATTTCGTACAAATACACTGAGTTAATTATAAAATATCATAATCCATAAAATTAGTCAAACACAAAATAGTAAGATATAGATTAGTAATTTATATATTAGTAATTTGTGTATTAGTATTTTTATTTTATTGACTAATTTCCCCTCTGCCAGTATACCCTGAAATCCGTTTTTCCAATATGAAAACAGAAAAAGCAGCGAACCGTTTTCATAAAAATTTAGTTCACTGCTTGACTACATCAATTCTGAATCGCCGCCTGTGCCGTCACGATGCTTTATGTACTTCTTATCCGGAGTAAAAATGTTTACTCCCTTTCCCTGCGGCAGATTTAATTCGACATTCGACAAATTGCGCTTTCTGCGAAACGCTCCGCCGGATTTGACAATTTATATAAAATTCATACTTTCCTATCTACATTTTATTCTCTTATTTCGATTCATGCAACAAAACTTTTTATAACTTTTTTCTACTTGCCAACACCCAATTTCAGAGCTAAGATACGACACCACGGAAGGAGGGACTGCATTGAAAAAAAATTTTATTTAAAGCTACTCGGGATCCCATTCAAAATTCGCCCGGATAAGTCCGGGCAGTTTTGTCTGCATTTTAGAAGGTATATATAGCTTCTGCAGCATTTGGTTCAGCACAAATTCCACAACTTCATTTGTCACAGGACTGTCCTCTTTCCCTACGTATTTTAATGCTTTTTTACTTTTTAATCCATGACTGTCAACATCTATCAGCATATCTTCCTCAGCGGCAAGGACATATAATTTTGCCCTTTCAGAGGTACGATACTGTGACATATCAATAGGATGTCTGGTAATAAATACAAAACCTCTGCTCCATCTTGCATAAGTACTCGCCCTGTTTCCGCCATTTGCGATGCTGATTCCGGTATTGCTGCCTCCATATGCCGGGTTAAGGCCCTCACTCAAAATATGATCTTCCAAATGAGGTAAAGTAAAGTGGTAAAATAACATTTTTTTGAGAAAACTTTTGATACAAAAAATCATACCGGCATCCGTAGAAATATCCTGTCCCTCATAAATGGAATCTCTCCAATTTGATCTTGGAAAATTATGGCTTGTTATTATTTTTTCTCTTAGAGAAATTGAAAGCACTTCTGCAAGTTCTCTTTCCGTATATTCTCCATTCTCATTATAATAATTTTTTATGTTATTGATATCAACATCTATACTACTTGGCGTAGTATTGTGCCGATTACAGATATTTACCAGAACATTAAAGGCTTTCCCACTGTCAAATACTTTCTTTATACTATCATCATACTTCTGTATCACACATCCTTTTGAAGGACCTGCCATAATGGCTGTCGGATAAGTATTGAGTGGGCAGAAAGGGACTGTTTTTTTGATATTACCTTTATATCCGAATCCCTTATCGGTCTTTTTTTGACGTACATCTTTTGTTAAATATCCCTGGTACATTTTTCACCTCTGATTTTGAAAATATTTTTAAGCACATCACGATTATTATAAATAGAACTATTTATACCAGAAGGACTTTTTCACAGATGACGCCAAAATGTCATGAATACTGAAAGTCGGATTTCCCGCGGTATCCGCCAAATGTACATGCCTGCATATACATCTGGCTCATTACTCCGCGGGAATAAATCTTATGCTGCCCCGGAAATCTTCATCTGCTTCCTGGGATGAAGATTTTTCAAGATTTCAGCCTGCTTTTTTGCTGCAACATGGATATAAATTTGTGTTGTATTGATTGAACTATGACCGAGAATCTGCTGTACACAGCTGATATCCACCCCTTCTTCTATCAAATATGTTGCAAAGGAATGCCGCCACATATGAGGCGTGATATTTCTTTCAATGCCCGCTAATCTGGTATATTTTTTCATCATGTTTCTGATAGACTGCTCGGTAAAACGGTCCCCTCTCTGATTTACAAAAAAGTAACTGCTCTTTTTGATTGCATCTTTATTTGCATGATAATATTTTTCTAAGAGACGGAGAACCGACTTTTCGCCAATCTGGATATACCTCTCCTTATCTCCCTTTCCCATAATCCGAATCAGGCCTGAATCAATATCAACACAGTCAGCCTTAATATTAGAAGCTTCATATACCCTCATCCCTGTGGCAAAAAGAACCTCTACGATTGCCAGATCCCGCAGCCAGTATTTATCATCTTTTGCTATTTTTCCGTTAGTTTCAGGATACGCATACATATAATTCAGCAGCTCCTCAATTTCTCCTCTTGGAATAATCCTGGGAAGAATAATGGTTTCTTTAAATTTCACCTTGATTCTTCTAAATGGACTCTCGGGTATTAGTTCCTCTTCCTCCATATAAGCATAAAAAGCCTTAACTGAAGCAATTTTTCTCTTTACCGTCTTCTGCTTAAAATTTTTATGGAGATATGTGATGTACTCCTCAATCTCTTTTTTCTGCGGATCCTGTGAATCTAAAAAATCAAAATACTGCCCGAGGTCTATTTTGTAGGCCTTTAATGTCTTCTTGTCCAACTCCTTTCGGAATTCACAATACTCCAGATATTTTTTTACATACTCCTGTACCTTCATGCGCACACCCTCCTGTGGTTAAAAAATTTCTTTTTAGTGTAGCATATTTGGAGGGGGAGGGGATGGGGGATAATTCATAGTTATCTGTTAAATAAAGAATAGGTTGGATAATTTACTATTAT